>JAHDWH010000092.1:10697-19984 GCA_023384455.1 Caldilineaceae bacterium
ACAAAACTGTTGTCTGGGGGGGCTTTTTATCGTTTTTCCGCCCCACGCCTCTTTGTGCAAGAGAGCTTGGGCTGTACGCCAGTCTCTCTACAATCCCTGGGCCAAATGGTAGTACAAATCGTTCCAGCGTAGCTCCTGCTTAAAGCTGCGCATCTCCGTCTTTTGGTCGATGAGCAGCGTCTCGACACCGGCGATTTCGGCGAAGTCTTCCAGATGCTCGACGGTGACCGACTGGCTGAAGCCCGTGTGGTGCGCGCCGCCCGCCTGAATCCAGGCCGCCGCGGCCAGTTTCAGATTGGGGTGGGGAATCCACAATGCGCGGGCCACGGGCAGTTTGGGCAGGGGCGCTTCGGGCGTCACCACATCCACTGTATTGATGAGCAGACGGAAGCGCTTGCCCATATACATCAGCGAGGCGTTCAGAGCGGGACCGGCAGGCACATTGAAGACCAGACGCACCGGGTCCGCCTTGCCGCCGATGCCCAGAGGGTGAATCTCCAACGACGGCTTGGCCCCGGCGATGGAAGGGCAGATTTCCAGCATATGCGCGCCCAGCACAGACATCCCGTTGGGGTGCAGATGATAGGTGTAATCTTCCATAAACGATGTGCCGCCCGCCAGCCCCGTGCCCATCACTTTCATCGCCCGCACCAGCGCGGCGGTCTTCCAGTCGCCCTCGCCAGCAAAGCCGTAGCCGTCGGCCATCAGCCGTTGGGGGGCCAGACCGGGCAATTGAGTCAGCCCGTGCAAATCTTCAAAAGTGGTGGTGAAACCGGCAAAGCCGCCCTCTTTCAGAAAGGAGCGGATGCCCAGCTCAATACGGGCGGCATCGGCCAGGGAGGCGCGCTGTGCTCCGCCCCGGCGCAGAGGTTCGGCCACCACATACTCATTTTCGTATTGAGCCACCAGCGCGTCCACCGCGGCGTCGCTGGCCCCGTTGACATGCGCCACCAGATCGCCCACGCCGTAGCCGTTGACGCTGTAGCCAAAGGCCATCTGCGCCGCCACTTTGTCGCCTTCGGTCACGGCCACCTGGCGCATATTGTCGCCAAAGCGGGCAAATTTGGCGTGCTGGCTGTCGTGCCAGGCCGCCGCGGCCCGGGTCCACACATCCAGCCGGGCCAGGGCCTCTTCGTCCTGCCAGTGGCCGACGACGATTTTGCGGCGCAGGCGCATCCGGGAGCCGATGAAGCCGAACTCACGCCCGCCGTGCGCGGTCTGGTTCAGATTCATAAAGTCCATATCGATGGAATCCCAGGGGATGTCCCGGCCAAATTGGGTGTGGAACTGAGCAAAGGGTTTTTGCAACGCCATCAGCCCGGCGATCCACATTTTGGCCGGGGAGAAGGTGTGCATCCACATCACCAGCCCGATGCAATTGACCCCGGCGTTGGCCTCCTGGCAGATGGCGTGAATCTCCTCGGAGCTCTTCACCACCGGTTTGAAGACGACATTGACGGGAATCTGGGGCGAGGCGTTCAGGCTGGCAGCGATAGTGCGGGCGTCGTCCGCCACCTGCTCCAATACCTCCGGGCCGTAGAGATGCTGGCTGCCTGTGATAAACCAGACTTCGAGGCTGGGAAAGGCTTTGGCGGCCATTGGGATACTCCTGTAGTGGGTGGATAGGGAGTTGTGGGCTAAGCATTCACGCACGGGTGGTGCGGTGGGTCTGGGTTTGTGAATGCTGGTGGAAATAGACGTATACAGAACAGGGTAACGGTTCAGCCACTCCACCCTGCCCCTCCCCATTCCAGGGCGGGAAGTGGATCGACTCCTCCCCCACAGTGGGGAGGTTGGGTGGGGGTGAGCAGTTACGGAACAGGCCAGGCGCGAGTGGCGCGCCTATCTATAAGTATAATCGCGAGTCGGGAAAGTAGACAAAGGCGTATCTGTTCAGCCACCCCGCCCTGCCCCTCCCCATTCCAGAGAGGGAACTGGAGCGACTCCCACTGTGGGGAGGTTGGGTGGGGGTGAGCAGTTACACAAAGGCAGGAAAAGAGTCCAGTACAGAGCGGTGTAAATAAGCCCACAATTCCTGCTCTGCGCCGGTCCGTGACTGGCGACGGGTATACACCAAAGACCGCCGGGTCACGGACCCGGCGAGAGCGCCCACAGATGTAGGTGAATTTGCGCCGTCGTTTGCTGGCCAATTAAAACGAATAAGCATTTCGTCAGCGTCCAATATCGCCCGTTCACCCCGCGTTCTGTATCGCCGCCACCGCACCCACATCTTCCAGACTGCTCACATCCCCCAGGGCCTCGCCCAGATAGGCGGCGCGGATGATACGGTTCATCACTTTGGCGTTGCGGGTTTTAGGCAGGGCTGCGCAGAACTTTACCTCCCGGGGCTTGAGCGGACGCCCCAGTTCCGCGGCGACCAGTCCCTCCAATTCGGCGCGCAGAGATTCGCTGGGCTGGATGCCGCTTTTGAGCACCGCAAAGACCACCACTTCGTTGTCTTTGATGGGATGGGGCACGCCGATGGCCGCGGATTCGGTCACCGCGGGGTGGCTGTTGACAATCGCCTCCACCTCCGCCGGGCCGAGTCGCTTACCCGCCACTTTAATCGTATCGTCGCTGCGCCCCAAAATGTACCAGAGACCGTCGGCGTCGATGGCGCAGAAATCCCCGTGCAGCCAGACGTTCGGGAAGCGGCTCCAATAGGTCTCCCGATAGCGCTGCCCGTCCTGCCAGAAGCCCCTTGTCATCCCAATCCAGGGCTGGCGGATGACCAGCTCGCCCACCGCGCCCCGCACAGGCTGGCCCGCCTCGTCCACCACATCCGCGGCCATCCCCGGAATCGGCCCGCCAAAGGCTGCGGGTTTCAGCGGCTTGAAAAAGTTCCCGGCCAGAATACCGCCGCTGATCTCCGTGCCGCCGGTGTAGTTGAGAATCGGTTTCGTCCCGCCCAGCACATTCTCAAAGACCCAGCGCCAGGAGTCCGGGTCCCAGGGGCTGCCGGTGGAGCCGACGGCGCGCAGGGCCGAAAGGTCGTGGCGCTGTACCGGCTCCGGGCCGTGGGGGGCCAGGGCGCGCACAAGCACGGGCGACAGCCCCAGATGGGTGACCCGGTGCTGGGCGCACAGCTCCCACACCCGGTCCACATCCGGGAAGTCGGGCGCGCCGTCATAAAAGAGCATCGCCGCACCGTTGAGCAGGCTGCCAAAGACGAGCCACGGCCCCATCATCCAGCCCATATCCGTCATCCAATAGATGACCTCCCCCGCCTTCAAATCCATTGCGTGGCGCATATCCTGGGCCGCTTTGACGGGAAAACCGCAGTGGGTATGCACCGCGCCTTTGGGCCGCCCAGTCGTACCGCTGGTGTAGATAATCATCAGCACATCTTCGGCGCTGGTGGATGCGGTCGGCGCGCTGTCCGATTGCTGGGGGATCAGTTCCTCCCACCAGATGTCCCGCCCCGGCTGCATCGGCGTATCTTCGCCCCCCGTGCGGTTGACGACGATCACCCGCTCCACTGTGGGCGTATCGGCCAGGGCCTCGTCCAGCGTCGGCTTCACCGCCACCCGTTTGCCCCGGCGCAGAAGACCGTCGGCGGCAAAGACGGCTACGGCGTCGGCGTCCCGCAACCGGCTGCTGATGGCTGTGGGTCCGTAACCGCTGAAAAGGGGCAGAATCACCCCACCGATCTTCACAATCGCCAGGAAAGCCGCGGCCAGTTCCGGCGTCATCGGCATATACAGCCCCACCGCGTCGCCTGGGCCGATGCCCAGCGAACGGAGTGCGTTGGCGCAGCGGCAGACTTCGGCGTTGAGTTCGGCGTAGGAGAGAGTGATGCTCTGCCCCTCCTCGGCGGCGTAGATGAAGGCGGGCTGGTCCGCGGCGGGTGTCCCCTGCCATTTGTCCAGACAATTGTGGATGATATTCATACGCCCGCCCACACACCAGCGGGGAAATTGGATGCCGTCAGAAAGGTCAATCACCTGGCTGTAGGGAATGTCGAAATGGATGTCCAGATCGGCCAGCACCGCGTCCCAGAACCAGGCGATGTCGTCGATGGAGCGGGCGAGCAGATCGTCGTAGGAGGCGATGGCGTGGCGGTCCATAAATGCCTGCAAATTGCTGGCCGCCATCCATTCCGGGTTGGGCTGCCAGGCGATCGCCTGGCCGAAGGGGAAGGTGGGGTTGGATATTTCTGTCATTGGAGTGGCCTTGGGTTGGCGGGATGATGAGATGAGGGGATTCTATCACAGGGGGTGACTCGAATCCACTTTGACAGAGAGGGCTGACCGCGCGTAGAATGCTTTCTCGGCGTAGGCAAGTCCAATAACCGCCAAGACAGAAAGGCACGAAGAAAAAGCGACGAATTCGCTTCCTTATTTATGGCTTTGGGCTTTTGTGGTAACTGAGCAGGCTATGTTGGCTTAGGCCATTCCACGAAAATAAGTATCCACGACTCCCCGGCACTTCACGGACTTCAACGGCTGGAGTGTGCCCTACTGACTCGCCAGGAGAGAAAGTGCCGGGGACTTTGGCCGGCTATCGATCACCATTCACAGCGAGGACCTTTCTGTGACTCTTTCCGACATCTATTCCCAATTGCGCAGCGAAGCCGCCAAAGTTGTCGTCGGCCAGGAAGCCGTCTTCGAACAGGTGGTCATCGCCTTCTTTGCCGGCGGCCACGTCCTGCTGGAAGGCGTGCCCGGCACAGCCAAGACCCTCCTGGCCAAGACTCTGGCCCGGCTCATCGACGCCGAATACGGGCGCATCCAGTTCACCGCGGATCTGATGCCCAGCGATGTGGTGGGTACACAGGTCTACGACCTGAACAGCAGCCAGTTTCACCTGCGCCAGGGACCCATCTTCACCCAAATTCTGCTGGCCGACGAGATCAACCGGGCCCCGGCCAAGACCCAATCCGCGCTGCTGGAAGCGATGGAGGAGCGCCAGGTGACGATTGACGGCGCCAGCTATCCATTGGGCGATCCATTTATGGTGCTGGCAACCCAAAATCCGGTGGAGTACGAGGGCACCTATCCCCTGCCCGAAGCCCAACTGGACCGCTTTCTCTTCAAAGTGCGGGTGGACTATCCCCCGGCGGAGGCGGAGGAAGAGGTGCTGCGCCGCTATCACACGGGCTTTGACGCCCACAAACTGGACGCGCTGGGGCTGCAACCAATCGTCCGCCGGGAAGCGCTGAGTGAGTTGCGCGCCGAAATCCAGGCGGTGACAGTCGAGCCGGGCATTCTCGCCTACATCACCCGGCTGGTCACGGCCACCCGGCGCAGTCCGGATTTGCTCCTGGGCGGCAGCCCCCGGGCCTCGATTGCCCTGCTGCAAACGTCGAAGGTCCACGCCGCGCTGCAAGGCCGGGACTACGTGACCCCGGACGATGTAAAACCCCTGGCCCCACCGGTCCTGCGCCACCGCATTATCCTGCGCCCGGAAGCCGAGATCGAGGGCATCGACGCCGACGACGCGGTGCGCCGGGTGTTGGCCGGGGTGGATGTGCCGCGGTGAGGATGACAGGGAGAAGGGGAGAAGGGGTGACAGGGTGACAGGGTGACGGGACTCGTTCCCAGCGCTCCGCGTGGGAACGCTCCCCGGACGCTCCGCGTCCCCGTCAGCGCAAGAAGAATCAGAAAATCACTCGTTCCCAGCGCTCCGCGTGGGAACGTTCCCCGGACGCTCCGCGTCCCCAACAGTGCAAAAGGACTCAATGAAAATGACGACAAAATCTATCCGGCTGATGGCTTTCATTTTATTCGCGCTGGCAGTGCTCAGTCTCAGCGGCTGCTCCCCAGCCGAAGCAGAGGAGATCATCCATCTGCCGGTTGTGGGCAAGGGAAGCTCCGCCACCGTCACACCGACCCCCTCGCCGAGCGCAACCCCGACGGTTCCTGCGACCGAGCCGCCCACAATCACGCCAACGGCCAGCAGCACAGCCACGCCATCGGTTACACCCACGCCATCGGCTACACCCGCACCGTCAGCTACGCCCACGCCGACGGTCAACCCCGCCTGGCCGACAATCGCCCTGGCAACCGTCGCCAGCGGTCTCTCCTCCCCTGTGGATATGGCCGATCCCGGCGAGGGTAGCGGACGGCTCTTTGTAGTAGAGCAGACGGGCCGGGTGCGCATTCTACGCAACGGGCAGATCGACGCCACGCCTCTGCTGGACATTACAGACCGGGTGCGCTGCTGCGGTGAACGGGGGCTGCTGGGCATTGCCCTGCCGCCGAACTACGCGCAGAAGGGCTACTTCTATCTCAACTACACCACCGAAGCGTTGGGCAAATTGCAGACCCGCATCAGCCGCTTCCACCTGACCGCGGACACGGACATCGCCGACCCGGCCAGCGAGCAGATCGTCCTGGTCTACGACCAGCCCTTCAGCAACCACAACGGCGGTGGCCTCGCCTTTGGGCCGGATGGCTATCTCTACATCGGCGCAGGCGACGGCGGCAGCGGCGGCGATCCCGGCAACCGGGCGCAGAACCGGGCCGATATTCTGGGCAAAATGTTACGGATTGATGTGGAAACGGGCAATCCGGCCACCTACACAATTCCCGCCGACAATCCCTTTGTGGGGCAGACGAACGCGCTCCCCGAAATCTGGGCCTATGGCCTGCGCAACCCCTGGCGCTACTCCTTCGACCGGCAAACCGGCGATCTCTTTATCGCCGATGTGGGCCAGAACGCCTGGGAGGAGATCGACTTCCAGCCCGCGTCCAGCAGCGGTGGCGAAAACTACGGCTGGCGCATCACCGAAGGCAGCCACTGTTACAATCCCGACCCCTGTGACAAAACCGGGCTGACCCTGCCCGCGTGGGAATATCCCCAGACCGATAACAACCGTTCAGTCACCGGCGGCTTTGTCTACCGGGGCGCGGCCTGGCCCGCGCTCCAGGGCGTCTATCTCTACGGCGATTATGTGAGCGGGCGCATCTGGGGGCTGCGGCCTGTGGACGGGCGCTGGGAGAATCGCCTGCTCCTGGAGAGCAACCGCAACATCAGCAGCTTCGGTCAGGACGCCGCGGGGGAAGTCTATGTGGTGGACCACGCGGGGGCGCTTTTGCGGGTGGTAGTGCCGTAGGGGGTGGATGGCATCGCTGATTCCCGGAATCGGTTACCCTTGCCTGAGACGCTCCCGCGCGATACCTGTTTGCACGTACGCTTTTCTTGCATTACAATCCGCTAAGTAGCTGTATCCGTGTGAATCCGTTCTTTCCGTACAAATCCGTGTCCTTTTTTGCATCAGGGCAGGAGGCTCTTTCAATGGCCCAGCCAACCCTCTATACCGTCGGCCACAGCACCCACCCCATCGAAGGCTTTGTGGCCCTGCTCCAACAGCACGGCGTGGCCTGTCTGGCCGATGTGCGCAGCCAGCCCTACAGCCGCTGGAATCCCCACTTCAACCGGGAACAACTGGCCCGTGCCCTGAAAATTGCGGGCATCGACTATCAATTCCTGGGCGACAGCCTGGGCGGGCGGCCCGATCAGGCCGATCTCTACGACCCGGGCAGCGAGCGCCCCAACTACAGCCGCCAGCGGGAGACGCCCCTCTACCGCCAGGGCTTGACCGCGCTGGAAGAACTGGCCCAGAAGCAACCTACTGCGATGATGTGCAGCGAAGGCGACCCGGAGGTCTGTCACCGCACGCTGCTGATTGTGCCCAGCCTGCTCGACGCCGACTACGACGTGCAACACATCCTCCCCGATGGCAGCCTGCGCCCGGCAGAGAAACATTTGGATCAACTGGGCTTTGGCTTTTGAGCTAAAAAACGGACACGGATTGACACGGGTGGAGATGGATTCACACGGATTCAATCTGCGCAATCTGCGTCCTCTGCGCAATCTGCGTTCCCACTATTTACGGATTGGTTGGAGGTGCTACTGTGGCTTTACACACAATCGGCTTTACCCAAAAATCCCTGCGCCAGTTTATCCAACTGCTCCAAGACGCGGGCGTGGACGCCATCATCGACAGCCGTCTGCGCAACAGCGGTCAACTGGCGGGCTACGCCAAAAAGGACGATCTGGCCTTTGTGCTGGAACTGGTAGGAATCGCCTACGAGCATCACCCAGAGTTGGCCCCCAGCGACGAGATTTTGGACACCTATCGCAAAGACAAAGACTGGGATCGCTACGTGCGCCACTTTCGCCCCCTCATCGCCGACCGGGCCATCGAAACCGTCGGGCTGGACGTGCTGGGCCGCTACCGCAACCCCTGTCTGCTCTGCAGCGAAGCCACCCCGGAACAGTGTCACCGGCGGCTGGTGGCGGAGTATTGGCAGAAGCAGATGCCGGGGCTGGAGATAATTCATTTATAGAGACTGGGGATTGGGGACTGGGGATCGGGCGTACTGCTCCCCAGTCCCCAATCCCCGTTCCCCAATCCCTACCGATGCGCGAAATTCTCATCCTCGCTATGACCCGTATGAAGAGCGGTATCTGCACCGCCGGGATTGTCGCCGAGCCGCACCCGGAGAGCGTCCACGCCTGGGTGCGCCCGGTCAAGGAGTTCGGCACGCTGCTCCTGGGGGATATGACGACGGCTGGCGGCCAGGTGGTGCGGGTCAACGATGTGGTCAGCCTGAATTTACTGCGCCCCCGCCCCGACCCGGTCCACGCCGAGGATTGGATCACCGATTTCGTCAAACAGCCCCCCCGCATCCTGCGCCGCCTGCAAGGGGAGAAGCGGGCCGACTTCTTCGCCAGTCACATCGACCGCCGCCCGGCCCAGGTGGTGGTGGAACACAGCCGCTCCCTCTGCATTGTCCAGCCAATGGACTTCTGGTGCGATTTCTTCTGGGATCACTACTCTGGCAAATATCAGGCGCGTATGGGCTATCATTTGGACCCCCGTTTTGGAAAGGCGGCGGACGCGCCGACTGGCCTGATCGTCACCGATTTGGCCTGGCGTGGGTTGGGTCGGGAATGGTTGACAGCCGCCACGCCCCAACCCGCCCGGCCCGTGCAAACCCTGCGCCTGGACAGAGCGGAAATACTGGAACGGCTGGGCGCAGAGACCCTCTACCTGAGCATCGGTCTCTCCCGGGTCTACGGCGGCGGCTATCCCGCGCTGGTCGTCGGCGTCCACCCCGTGCCTGACTACGACGTAGCCATCGACTACCACACCCCGTAGGTCGGACTGTCAGTCCGACCTGCGACATAGCCATCGACTACCGCACCCCGTAGGTCGGACTGTCAGTCCGACCTGCGACGTAGCCATCGACTACCACACCCCGTAGGTCGGACTGTCAGTCCGACCTGCGACATAGCCATCGACTACCGCACCCCGTAGGTCGGACTGTCAGTCCGAC
>JAHDWH010000092.1:20084-23184 GCA_023384455.1 Caldilineaceae bacterium
ACCTGCGACGTAGCCATCGACTACCACACCCCGTAGGTCGGACTGTCAGTCCGACTTACGACGTAGCCATCGACTACCACACCCCGTAGGTCGGACTGTCAGTCCGACCTGCGAAATACCCAATACCCCATATCCTATGCCCCTCCTCACCGACCTCAAACTTCACCCGTCAGCGGTCACAAGCCTGCCCGCCACGGCGCGCAACAAATTGCTCCACTTTCTCCTGCGCTGGGAAGCCTGGGACGACGCCCTGGCCTGTCTGGAATACCTGCCCGTGGAAGCGCTGGTCTCCTATCAGGATATGCAGGCCGAGGCGCTGGACGGGCTGGGACGCGCCGCCGAGTCAGTGAAAATCGTTGAGGAACGGATAGAAATGCGCGATAGCATTGCACCCCGTCAGCGGTTGGTCTATTATCTGCTCCACAGCGGCGATATCAAACAGGCGCAAACCGAAGCCCGGCGTCTGGTCAAAAAAAATGAGACGACCCCCTATCTTTGGAGTATGCTTGGCGAAACCCTACTAGCCTCCGGTGATCTGGTGGAAGCCGAAGCCGCCTTTTTGCGCCATCGGTCGCTTGCACCCTCCAGCAAACAGCCCCTGCTCGGTCTGGCCCGCCTCTATCAGCAGCGGGGCGAAAGCGTCACCAGCGCGGCCTTTGCTGTCCAGGGTTATACAACGCAAGAGGGTGAACGACCCCACACAATCCAATTCCTGCGCCGTTTGCGCGATTTTTTTGCTGAAAATGGAGACCCGACGCGGGCTGCCGAAGTCAAAGCCGAGTTGGCCCGCCGTTTTCGGGAAGAGATGATTGCCCTGGATTTGGAATTGGATGTAAGCAGGCCAATAGATCGAAGATCAGCCCCTCTGCCGACGCAGCCCGTGCAAACCCTGCCCACGCCCCCACCCCTGCCCGATCTGGCCGCGGTCCCCGTCAGTGAGAGCGAGCGGGCCGAATTGGAAGCGGCGGTCGAACGGCTCTTTGGCTTCACCTCCCTGCTCCACGCCCAGACCGAAATTATGGCCTGTGCCCGCCGGGGCGAAAATGTGCTGGCGATTCTGCCCACGGGCGCGGGCAAATCCCTCTGCTACCAGCTCCCCGCCTTTCTGGACGGCGGTGTGACCCTCGTCATCTCCCCCCTCATCGCCCTGATGAAGGATCAGGTGGATGGGTTGCCCGACGCCCTGGCCGCCCAGACCGTTGCCATCAACAGCAGCCTGGACGGGGACGAACTGGCCGCGGCCATCCGCGACGTGGCCGGGGGGCGCTACCGGCTGGTCTACGCCGCGCCCGAACGGCTGCGCCAACGCCCCTTTCTCCACGCGCTGGCTGCCGCCGGGCTGGTTCGGCTGGTCATCGACGAGGCCCACTGCGTCTCGGTCTGGGGTCACGACTTCCGCCCGGACTATCTGCACATCGCCCAGGCCCGGCGGGATTTGGGCGAGCCGACTCTCCTGGCCCTCACCGCCACCGCACCGGTACGGGTACGCGAGGATATCGAACGCCAGTTATTTGGCCTGGGCGAAGATACAGAGAGCTTACGGGTGATTGCCACCGATACCTTCCGTCCCAGCCTGCGCTTTCTGGCCTATCCCTGTGGCAACGAAGACGAAAAACTGGGCCATCTGCTCGATCTTTGCACAGGGCTGGAGGGGAGCGGGATTGTCTATGCCCGCACCCGCGCCCGCTGCGAGGAACTGGCTGGGCTTTTGCAGAGCCAGGGGGTGGCTGCGGACCACTACCACGCGGGCATCTTCAACCGGGCCGAAGTGCAGAACCGCTTTATGCGGGGCGATATCCGGGTGATTGTGGCAACGATTGCCTTTGGGATGGGCGTGGATAAGCCGGACATCCGTTTTATCGTCCACTACGGCCTGGCCGATTCGGTGGAAGCCTACTATCAGGAGGCGGGCCGGGCTGGGCGGGATGGCGAGCCGGCCCAGTGCCTTCTGCTGCATAGCTCGTCGGATCAGTCCACCCTGACCCGCAACGCCAATCGGGGGCGGCTGACTATCGAATTTCTGCGCGCCCTCTACGGGCTGGTCAAGCGCTGGGCCGCGGGTGGGCGTTTTGCCATTCTGCCCACAGACGAACTGGTACGGGCCACCCAGCACGACGATACACAGGTGCGGGTGGGGCTGAGTCTGTTGGAACAGGCCGGTCTGCTCGTGCGCCACTACGACCCGCCCCGGGCCGTCGTCCTGCACCGTCTGAGTCGGGGGCAGGACGGGGACTTCGACGCCTTCGCCGATGGCGCCCATCTGCGCACGGGCCAGAGCGTCACCCGCTCCTACGGGGAACTCTGCCAGGCCGGGCAAATCCCGCCCACCCAATTGGAGGAGCGGCTGTTGGTCTGGCAGAGCCGCGGCCACCTCAGCCTCTCGCCCAGCGGGCGTGACCTGCTGCTGGAACTGCCCCCGGCCCCGGCGGATTCCGCCACCCGCATCGACGCACTTCTGCGCCGGGACGAGGCGATTCAGTCCCAGCGCATCACCGAAATTGTGCGCTACGCCCGCACCCGCCACTGTCGCCACGGCCATCTGGCCGCCTATCTGGGCGGCACACCCCGGGCCAAGTGCCCGGTCTGCGACAACTGCGTAGACGATCTGGTGCAGACCGACAGCGCGGGTCTGCCCGATGACGCCGACCAATTGCGCACGATTTTGGCCGCACTGGAGAAGCACGGCTGGGGCTGGCGCAGTCTGCTGGGCGTGCTGCGGGGGGATGCCTCGATGCAGGAGCGGGCCGGGCAGAGTCCGGGTTTCGGCGCGTTGGCCTTCCGCAGCGAGGCCGCCATTCAGTCGATGGCAAAGAAATTGCTGGCCGCGGGTCTGCTGGTGGAGGAGGAGCTATCCCACGGTGGGAAGGTTCTGGGCTTGACGGCGGAGGGGCGGCGGGCGTTGACGAACGACAGTGCTCTGGAAGGATTGCAATGATAGCACAAACAGTTACGACGTAAATGGACTTTCGTTTGTGCATTGGCAGTACACTTACATTGCCTTATAATTACAATTGATTTTGCAGTTGAAGTTACCAGCCAATCGTAACTACTTAGGACTCGTCAAGAAATAAGTTCCATCCGGTGCGTCGCACTGTCCACG
>JAHDWH010000093.1 GCA_023384455.1 Caldilineaceae bacterium
CAGGCAGCCGAAGGGGTACTCGTCTCTTGCGCAGCTACAAGCAGCGCCTACGATAATATAAAGAACTTTGTTGACAGTGTACTAAATGGCGCTCAACTGAAAATGAAAGGTGAAACGGGAGATCACGTGATGCACTCTCCCGTTTCACCTTTTACCTTTCTGAACGGACAATCGACACCTATACCAGCCCAGGAAACACCTATGAAAATCACCGGCGTTCGCACCCATCTCTACCGTTACAATCTGACCCGGCCCATCGGCGACGCCAACAGTCCCAAAGGCTGGTCCACGGGCAGCCATCTGGCGGTCTTTATCGACACGGACGCGGGCGTTACCGGTGTGACATTGGGTGGCGGCAGCGGGCGACGCCACATCCACTCTCTGGCCGAGGAACTGCTGGTGGGCAGCGACCCCCGAGGCGTGCGCGGCCTCTGGCAGCGGATGATCGACCGGGCCTTCAAAGGCAACAACCGGGGGGTTGTCAACGACGCCATCTCGACACTGGATGTGGCTCTGTGGGATCTGAAGGCCCGGCTCAACGACGAACCCCTGTGGAAGACCCTGGGCGCGTCCAACCGCCACGTGCGGGCCTATGCCAGCGGGCTGGATATGCCCCTCTCCGACGACGAGTTGCGGGAATTCTATACGCGCATGGCGGCCAAAGGTATCCACGCGGGCAAACTGAAGGTGGGGCTGAATGTGGCCGACGATCTGCGGCGCATCGGCATTATGCGCGACGCCCTGGCCTCCAGCGGCAAACAGCCCGAACTGATGATCGATTCCAACGAATACTGGTCACCCAAACAGGCCATCCGCCACATCCGCCAGTTTGAGGAGCAGTTTGACCTCTTTTGGGCGGAAGAACCAGCCCGGCGCTGGGACTATCGGGGCTTGCGTCAGGTCTCCGAGGGGATTCGGGCCGCGGTCGCCACCGGGGAAAATCTGGACCACATCAGCGAATTTATGCCTCTGGTGGAGAACCGGGCCGTGGATGTGATCGAAATCGGCCGGGGCGCAGGCGGTATTACCGGCGGGCTGATGATCGCAGACCTGGCCTACGCTTTCGAGATTCCTGTGTCGGTGATGAACTGTCCGGGCAACTTTGCCGCCCATTTTGCCGCGGCCCTGCCCAATCACATCTGGATGGAAGTGCTGGACGCGGGCCGGGTGGCGGGCTTTACCATCGACACCCGCATCGAAGACGGCTGGATCGTTCTGGGGGATTCACCGGGCAGCGGCATTGTCTTCGACGAGGAATTTATGCAGGCCAACGCAGTGGCGGACCCTTCCAGCGCGGACACAGGGCTGGCTGCGGGTCGGCGTCCGGGTGCGGGGCTGTATGAAGTGGCAGAGGGAGAAAAGTTGTGGGGGGATGAGTGATCCCCCACACTTGCCCAGTCAGAAGTTCGACTTCTCGGAAGAAGTCGAACTTCTGGCGGAACTGATTGCTGGACGCTTGCCTAGCCCACCAGCGCCTGGTAGACCGTGCGCTGGAATTGGGTTGTCACAGGATAGTAGCCGGAGGGCATAAATTGGGTCATAAAGATACCGATTAGCTCCTCCACCGGATCGATCCAGAAGGTGGTGGTGGCCGCGCCGCCCCAGCCGTACATCCCCGGCGAACCCAGCCGCCCGGACGCGGCCTGATCCACCAGCACCTTCACCCCCAGGCCAAAACCCGCGCCCGGATCCGGGATGGAGACGGCGATGGGGATCAGTTCGGCGGGCAGATGATTCATCGTCATCAGCTCGACGGTTTTGCGTCCCAACAGCCGGGTACCGTCCAGCACGCCGCCATTGAGAAGCATCTGGCAGAAACGCAGATAGTCGGCTGCGCTGGCGACCAGCCCACCGCCGCCGGAAAGGAAGAGGGGCGGTTTGGCGAATTGGCTCGTCGCCGGCGTATCCTGCACCACCAGCGATCTCCTGTCCGGGGCAGAAGCCCCATCCGCGATATAGCCTGCCATATCCGGCAGGGTGTAACAGGTGGCGAAACGGTCGATCTTCTCTGGGGCGACCTGAAATGCCGTATCGTTCATCCCCAACGGACCAAAGATGTGGCGCTGGAAGAACTCATCCAGAGATTCACCGGACCAGACCTCCACCAGCCGCCCCAGCACATCGGTGGCAAAGCTGTAGCGCCAGGCCCGTCCCGGATGATAGACAAGGGGCAGCTTTGCCAGACGATCCACCCCTTCAGCCAGGCTGTACTGGCGCTGGTCCATCTGCGCGTCCCGATAGGCCTGATCCACCGGCGTATCCTGAAACCAGCCATAGCTGAGACCAGCCGTGTGGCGCATCAAATCCCGCACAGTCGGCGGCCGTTCCGGGCGGACCAGACGCATTCCCGTAATGTCCATCCCTGCACAGACCTGGACATCGGCAAAGGCGGGCAGATAGTTGGCGATGGGGTCATCCAGCAGGTAATGGCCCTCCTCGAAAAGCATCAGCGCAGCTACACTGGTAATCGGTTTGGTCATCGAATAGATGCGAAAGAGGGTGTCCAGAGTCATCTCAGCGCCGGCTTCCCGATCCCGCTGGCCGTAATCGTCGAAGTAGACCACCTGCCCCCGCCGGGAGACGAGGGAGACCGTCCCGGCCAGCTTGCCCGGGTCCACATAGCGGCGCATAAGATCGCCGATGCGACCCAGCCGGGTGGCGCTGAATCCGGCCCGTTCCGGGGCAACGATTTCGATAGGTGTCATTGGGTTTCTCCTGTACGTGTTGTAGGATATACATACATAATTTTCCGCACCGACTATTTCCACCACAAATACGAGCAGCAGGCCCGGACAAATCTGGCGCTGGCAATGCGCCGTCTGAAAGGGCAGAGTCCCAGTCGGGACCTGTAGTTTGGCGGGCCGTTGCCCTCCCAGTAGAGTGTACCACCCATCCACAGGAGCTTCCAATGAAAGTCAACCGCGCCAAACAGACCCTCGCTTCCGGCAAAGTAGCCGTCGGCCATATGCTGATGGAGTTTGCCAGCCACGGCATTGCCCAGATGCTCGCCTTTGCCGATCTGGATTTTGTGCTGATCGATATGGAGCACTCGCCTTTTACCAGCCAGGATGTGGCCCGGCTGGTCGGCTGGTTTGGGGCAACGGAGATCGCGCCGATTGTACGTGTGCCCCAGCCCCACTACCACTTCATCGCCCGCTGCCTGGACGCCGGCGCGCTGGGGGTGATGGTTCCCAATGTAAAGACGGGCCCGGAGGCCAAAGGGATTGTGGATTGTGTCAAATATGCGCCGTTGGGCGAGCGGGGGGTAGCCCTGGGCGGTGCGCTCACCGGCTATCGCACCGTCGATCCCCCCACATTTCTGGCCGAATCCAACCACAACACGACAATTATCTGCCAGATCGAAAGCGAAGAGGGGATAGCCAATCTGGAGGCGATTGCGGGCATCCCGGGAGTGGACTGTCTCTGGGTGGGCCATTTCGACCTGAGCCAGTCTATGGGCATTCCCGGCCAGTTTCACAACCCGGCCTTTCTGGGCAATCTGCGGGCAGTAGTGGATGTCTGCCACCGTCACGGGTTGGCTGCGGGCATCCAGCCCGGCAGCCCGGAGCAGGCCCGGCAATGGATGGAGATGGGCTTCACAATGATTTCCTACAGCGCGGATCACGCGCTCTACCGGGCCGCGGTGGCCCAGGGCGCGCAGATTGTGCGGGAGATCGCCGGCCAGGTGTGAGCGGCAGGCACTGATCGCAAAAAACGTACGTCGGACTGACAGTCCGACCGGTCTGTTCTGTTGCAGGTCGGACTAACAGTCCGACGTACGAATGGCTATTTTCACCCCAGGAGACCCCAATGTTTACAGGACTCGATCACGTAGCGATTGTTGTACCCGACACCGAAGAAGCGCTCAAGACCTTTCGGGACAAGCTGGGCTTGACGCTCCTCTACAGCGAAGTGGTGAACAACGGCGCCGTGCGGCTGACCCATCTGGACGCGGGCAATACCCACGTGCAGTTGGTGCAACCCCTGACGCCGGATCACCCCTTGCACGGGGATTTACAGAAGAAGGGTATCCATCTGAACCACATCTGTTTCAAAGTGGAGAATGTGGACGATGCCATGACAGAAGCCCCCAGCCACGGCCTGGCTGTGGCCCAGGCCAAACCCCATCAGGGCACCCAGGGCAAACGGGCCTTTTTCATCGACAGGGCCGCCACCGAAGGCGTGCCCGTCGAAGTGACTGGGAAATAAGTAAGCGTCCAGGAATTACCCCCGCAAGAAGTTCGACTTCTTCCGAGAAGTCGAACTTCTGATCCGCTGAAGTTATTTGCGGACGCTTACGAAGCACTCTCTTGCCGTAACTGCTCACCCCCACCCAACCTCCCCCACTGTGGGGAAGGAGTTGTTCCAGTTCCCTCCCTGGAATGGGGAGGGAAGGGTGGGGTGGCTGAACAGGTATCCCTTGCCAGAAAGGAATTCGGTATGCCCCGCGGACTTTTTGTAGACGCGCCCCAACACGCCATTCTTGCCGACTATACGGACGCGCTTTTGCAGCCGGATCAGGTGCGCTTTCGCGCCGAATTTGCCGCGGTGAAACACGGCACAATGTTTCACATCTTCAGCGGCGAATCGCCCTTTCAGGAGCAGCGCTTCGACCCGGCCCTGCGCCTCTTTGTCCCCACCCCGCCCGACGCGCCCAATGGCGCGCCTGGTTTTGTCGGCCAGTTTATCGGCAATATGGCCGTGGGCGAAGTGACGGACGTGGGTGGGGCGGTCGCTGGCTTTGCCCCCGGCGATCGGGTATACTGCTATGGACCCGTGGCCGAGACGGTGACCAAAAGCGCGGCCGCGCTCCATCACCTGCCCCCGGAGCTATCCCCCGGGGATGCGGTCTGCCTGGACCCGGCGCTCTATGCCTACGCCGCGCTGCGGGACGCCCGGATTAGCCTGGGGGATCGGGTGGCAGTCTCCGGGATGGGCGCCATCGGTCTTTCCCTGATTCAACTCCTGGCCCGAGCCGGCTGCGGAGAGATCGTTGCTGTGGATCCCCTGCCCAAACGCCGGGCACTCGCCCAACGCTACGGGGCCACGGCTACCCTCGATCCCGCAGCCGAGGATGTGGGGCTGGCTGTGCGCCGGCTGTTGGGCGGCCCCGCGGATGTGGCCATCGAGGCCAGCGGCAACTACCGGGCGCTCTACGGGGCTATGCGCAGTGTGGGCAAATGTGGCCGAATCGTTACCCTGGGCTATTACAAAGGCGATCACAGCCACCTGCCCTTTGGCGCAGAATGGCATCACAACCGGCTGGAACTGATCAGCAGTATGCCCGTGTGGGACAACCCCAGCCGGGAAGCGCCCCACTGGGACCTGGCCCGGCTGGAGGCGGCTGTCGTGGATTTTTACCGCCGGGGCTGGCTCACGTCCGCTGGGCTGGCCGACCCGATTGTCCCCTTTGCCCAGGCCGCTGAGTCGTTTATGGATACCTTTCACGACCCAACCAATGCCATCAAACTCTGCGTACAATTTTGAGCTTTGCGAGGTATCTTCTCAATAGTTCTCCATACGACCGGTAGCGCCACGGGGGATGAAAAGCGGGACGCAGATTTGCGCAGAAACGACAGATTGACGCAGATTTTTTTATCCGCGTCAATCCGTTTTTTCCGCGGCATCAGCGTCCTATTTTTAGGGCAGGTAGCGGAATTGACCGACAACACGGCCAGCCAGTTCACAACCCTCTATCAGGCATCCCAATGAAGCCCTTTTACGCGTTGACAATGCGCGGTCGCATACCCCGGCTGCGCGCCCTGGCCCTGGCCGCCTTGCAGGAGTACGATCTCCCGCTCTCCCGCCTGCGCTTTATGAGCGACGGCTGGAATTACGTCTTCCGGGTGGATACCACCAGCGGCGAGAAGGTCGTGCTGCGGGTCTCGCGGCCTGACAAATATGGGCCGGACGATGTGCGTTCGGAAATGATCTGGCTGGACGCGCTGCACCGGGACACGGACCTGCTCTTGCCCGCCCCTTTGCGCACCCGCAGCGGGGAACTCTTCACAACCGTTCAGGTGGCAGAAGTGCCCGAAGCCCGCCACGTCGTTGTCTTTTCCTGGGTTGCGGGCAGAGACCTGGGCGACGCGCTCACCCTGGCCAACTACGCGGCGACAGGGGAACTGCTGGCCCGGCTGCACGAGCATTCGGCCCAGTGGACACCGCCCGCCGATTTAATCATCCGGCGCAATGATACGGTCTATCATCCCACCGACCCGCCCCGGCTTTTTGAACCAGCCTTTCGGGATCGGTTGAACGAGAATCTGTGGGCGCTCTTGGCCCGGGCCGAAGCGCAGGTTGCGGCGGCCCAGGCAGAACTATGGGGGCGGGAGGAGCCACCGCGGGTGATCCACTACGACCTGCACCAGTGGAATGTCAAAGTCCAGCGGGGCAAGGTTCACGCCATCGACTTTGAGGATTTAGTCTGGGGCTACCCGGTCCAAGACATCGGCCTGATCTTCTATTACATTCAGGACAGGGAAGACGCGGTCGCCCTGCGCCAGGCATTTCAGGATGGCTACACCCGGCGTCTGCCCTGGCCCGAACGCTTCCCCGGCGAGATTGCCATCCACACTGTGCGGCGCAGCCTGGACTTTGCCAATCTGCTGATCGACGAGCAGGACCCCGCCGAACAGGCGTTTATCGCTGGATTCTTCCAGCGGCTCGAAGAACGCCTACGCCGCTACTTTGCGGAAAATTAATAAAGCGCGCTACTCAACCAGTCAACAAATTCCTATGCACAACATCTCCTGGCACTCGGTCGGCAATTCGATGGACGAGTGCATCAAATGCAACATCTGCACCAGCTACTGCCCGGTGGCCGAGGTGACGGAGAAGTTCGCCGGGCCGAAGTATTCGGGACCCCAGGCCGAGCGCTTTCGGGCGCTGGATCAGATCGTCGCGCCGGACCATTCGGTGGACTACTGCTCCGGCTGCCGGGTCTGCAACGAAGTCTGCCCGGCAGGGGTGAAAATCGCCGAAATCAACGCCAGAGCCAGGGCACAGATGGCTGCGGTCAATGGCATCCCCCTGCGCAACCGGCTGCTGGGGCGCAATGAACTGCTGGGCAAAGTGGGCAGCTTTGCCCCGGCCCTGGCAAACTTTGCCCTGCACAATCCAGTCAGCCGGGTGCTGGCCGAGAAGGTGATGGGGATTGCCAGCCAGGCACCCCTGCCCCGCTGGAGCAGAGAGGGCACTTTCAGCGATTGGCTGGCCCGCACAAAAGATCAGCGACTGCGTTCCGACAAGAAAGTCGTCTATTTCCACGGCTGTGCCACCCAATACTACGAACCCTTCATCGGTCAGGCTGCGCTGGCTGTGCTGGAACACAATGGCTACGAAGTGATTGTGCCGCCCCAGAATTGCTGCGGACTGCCCCTGCTCTCGAATGGGGAGTTTGGCGCGGCCGAGGGCTATCACCAGGGCAATCTGGCCCGTCTGGGGGGCTATGCCCGGGCGGGCTATCCGATTGTGGGGACGAGCACCAGTTGCACGTTGACGCTGAAAGAGGAAGGGCCGGAACTGCTGGACCGTCACGACGAGGCGACGCTGGCGGTGAAAGGGGCCACGTGGGACATCTTCGAGTGGCTGCGGGAGTTGGCCGAGGCGGGGGCCCTGCGCACAGACTTTCAGCCCCTGGGCACAGAGAGCGAACCCCTCGTTCTGCCCTATCACGCGCCCTGTCAATACCGGGCGCATCGGGTGGGCAAGCCCAGTCTGGACCTGCTTGGGCTGATTCCCGGCGTGGAGATACGCGAGAGCCGGGCCCGCTGCTGCGGCATCGCGGGGACCTACGGGTACAAGACCGAGAAGTATCAGATTGGGATGGATGTGGGTGCGGAGTTGTTCGATTTTGTGGCGGAGCAGGGGCCGGTCTCTCTGACCGCCTGCGATTCGGAGACGTGCCGCTGGCAATTGGAGCACGGCACACAGATTCCCAGCCGCCATCCCATCGAAGTGCTGGCCGCGGCCTATAGGCTCTATTCGTTGGCCGAAAGACGGTTGGTCAAATCCCCATCGCCCCCTGCGGCGAAAAAGTGACGTCCGTCCCCACAGAACCCACAGGGCGGATTCAGGGCTGGCTGCGCTGAATCCGCCCTGTGAAATCCTGCCATTCGTCTGGTGTATCCACATCGATCAGCCAGGCTTCTTCTGCCGGCAGGGCAACAACCGTCCCTCCGTCGATCTGTAGAAGCGGGCGCGCGCCCTGATCCCCCTGCAGGGCCAGCAGTGCAGAAAACCAGCGGCGATCAAAAAGCGCCGGCGCGCCCCGCACCACCCCATTGACCCCAGCCGCCACCCGGTCGTGACCCTCTCGCCAGGGCTGCCAAAAACGGCGCAAGAGGGCGACGGGCAGATTGGGCTGATCCACAGGAAAGAAGAGTACCGCCTGGCAGTCGGGGGCAAGTGCGCCCATTGCGGCGTGGATGCTCGAAGCCTGTCCGCTCTCCCAGGCCGGGTTGTGGACCAGCCGTAGCCGCGTGCCCGCCTCTCCCCGCAGATCGGACAAGGCCGCTTCCACCAGCGCGGCGTTCGCCCCAATCACCACCAGCGCTTCCGTGGCCCCGCTTTCCAGGGCCAGCCGGGCCGCCCGCACCACCAGCGCCTCGCCATCCAGTTCCAACAATTGCTTGGGCATACCCATCCGGCTGGCCGCGCCGGCCGCCAGCACAACCGCGGCGGTCGCGCCATTCCGTTCCAATACAGGCCCGTCGCCCGGTGCGCCCAGGGCGGCCAGCAGGGACGGCTGGCCCTGGGCTGCCAATGCCTGCCCGATAAGACGCCCGATCAATCGCCGGGTCGGGGTCTCGGCTTTGTTGAGCAGTGGAAGAAAGCGTGCGGCTGTCGGGCGTCCCTTCTGCCCGCCCTGGGGGTGCAGCAGCAGCCGGGCGCCCATCTCCGGGGTAAAGCGGATGGCAGGTGTTGTCACGCCCAGCAGTGGCCGCAAGAGTTCAGCGCGGTGGGCGGTCGCTGCGGTCAGCGGCAGGCCAATGGCATCCAGCCCCAGCACAGGCACGAGGAGGGTTGTCGAATCGGGGATCACCGGTTCGTGGGCCGCGGGCGCTTTGACAGGACGGCCCGCGCCGCCATCCGCCTCGATCAGAATGGCGGCCAGACCCAAATCTGCTCCGGCCCAGGTTAGCCTATCCACCAGCCGGGGTGGGAGGCCCAACGCTTTGGGGGGCTGGTCATCGGCCAGAAGCAGACAGTGGCCGTGACGCGCCAGCGCCTGCTCCGCCGCGCCCCAGTCGATATCCGCCCCGGTGACCAGCAGATGGACCGGTGCATTGCCAATCTGCCCGGCAGCGATACGGGTGGTGGTGGTGGTGATTACCCGCTGGCCCCCGGCCACAATTTCAGCGGCCAGACGAAAGAGCGCGCTGCTCTTGCCCCCGCCTCCGGTAAAAGCCACCACATCCGGCAGGCCGGGTGTGAGGGAAAGACGGAAGGCGGGAATGAGTTTCACGGCGCTGGTTCCTGTCTCGGCTCCTACAGCCCCAGTCCCTCGTCGATGTCCCGCTGGTATTCGCCCAGGGATTCGTCGAGCACCTCTTCAATCGTCACGACGCGGCCAGCCACGCTGGATTCCAGCATCGCATAGCTGACGGCCACCGAGCGGGTGCCCTGATAGGCGTCCACTTCCACCGGGCGACCTGTGGCAATCGCATCCCCAAATTCGCCGTACTCCACAGCGATCAGCTTGCGGTCGGTCTCGTTGAAGGGGAAGTCGTAGCGCCAGAGCCGCTCCCCGCCAAAGAGGGCCGCGGTGGTGGGGTCCAGGCGAAAGTCCGGGACCAGATCGAGCAGCCGCCCGTCGCTGATGGCCTCGCCGTCTTTGTGCAGGGTGATGACATTGCCGGAGCGGTCGTTGGGCAGGTCCAGGGAACCGGCGGAGCCGTGGATGCGCCGAATCCAGACGCCCTGGCCGTGGGCCGCGTGATCTTCCACATAGGAGGCCACCGCGCCGCTGGCAAAGGTGAGGGTGGCGTAGGAGGCATCCTCGGCGGTGGCTTCGAAGCGGCCCGGCATATCCTTCTGCCATTTGCCATAGACCCCAGCCGGATTGCTGGTATTTTGCCCGCCCCCTGCCGCCGGGTTCAGCCGATATGGCTCGTGCAGCCGGGTTTGGGCATAGGCGGTGGTAATGGGGCCAAGATAAAATTCCAGAATATCGGCAAAGTGGACGCCCACATCCAGCAGCACGCCGCTCTGGTTCTTCTGGTGTCGCCAGACGGAGATGAGCATTTTGTCAGCGCCGCCCATTGTGTGATGCACCATCAGCCGGGGCGCGCCGATGACGCCCGCCTCGACCAGGGCCTTGCCCAGCCGGTTGATGGGGTCCCGGCGGTAGTTCTCGGCCACACTGACCACCCGTCCCGTCTTTGCCTGCGCGGTCCGGATGCGGTTGCCCCCTTTGACGGTCAGCCCGACCGGCTTCTCCACCAGCGCGTGCATACCCCGTTCCAGGGCCTCCACAGCCAGGCTGTGGTGATAAGGCGGGGTGGTGGTGATGTCCACCGCGGCCACACCCAATTTTTCCAGTTCAGCCAGGGTGCTCACGACTGCCGGGCGCGTGCCTAGCCGCTCCTCAGCGTCGTTGGCTAAGGACTCAGCGTTGGATGTCCAGGGGTCACAGGCGGCCACCAGCTCAAAACGGGAGAGACCGGCGTTGGTCAGTTCGGTCAATCCGTAGAGGTGGCGGTGGCCCATGCCACCGCAACCGACGATTGCCAGGGGAATGCGATCCATTGGGTTGTCTCCTTTGGGGGTTTGGATGTGTGCATGCGAAATGGTTCAGTCGCAGATATGCCCATTATAGCACGAATCACCGCTGGCAAATATCTCCAATTTTGGCGCACGCGGGTCGCGAGGTAAGCGTCAAGAAATAAGTCACCGATTTGATTCCGGGAATCGGCCACAACATCTCTCGACTTCCCCCTTATCGCCTGGCCGATTCCCGGAATCTTGTCTGCGAAACCCCTACGTTGTAGCACAGAATAGAACGCGGATAGGGCGGAAAGTACGGAAAAAACCGGATTTTTCTCGATTTTATCCGCGGAAATCAGCCCTTTCCGCGTCATCCGCGTTCTATTTCTTCTCTCTCCCACAGCCTGCTAGGAAAAGTCATGCCCATCTCCTGACCTTTGGCACTATTCTTCCATTACCGCACAGCGTAGACTGTGAGGGAGCGGTTTGTGCTTCATTTGCGTCAGGAGGCTTCAATGGAACTCAGCACCAAATCCGTCCATACATCGCGTAATGTGTACCAGTTATACCTGTGGCTGGCGGTTGGCGTTCTGCTGGCGGCCCTCTCCAGCGGGCGCTGGTACTTTCCGTTGGGGGCCTGGCTGGCCCCGGTTTTCTTCCTATACTTTTTGCGTGGCTACCCCCATCTCTGGCGAGGCTATGGGGTTGTTGTGCTTGCCTCTCTCGTCGTAATGACCGGGGCCTGGTGGGGCGTCTTCCCCGTCAGCTTTGGCGCGGGCATTGTGCTGATGAGCGGGGTCGTCTCCAGCATCCCCTACCTGGTGGACCGCTGGCTTTCTCCCCGTCTGGGTGGGTTCGCCGCCACTCTCGTCTTCCCTCTCTTTGCCACGGCCTGGGAATTTGTCAATATGGCGGGCAGCCCCCTGGGCAGCTTTGGCGCCACGGCCTACTCCCAGGTCGGTTTTCTGCCCCTGCTGCAAATCGTCTCCATTACGGGGATGTGGAGCATCACATTTCTGATGGCCTGGTTTGCCTCAATGGCGGCCTGGGCCTGGGAAGAGAATTTCCGCTGGACCCCCATCCGTCGGGGCGTTCTGCTCTATGCGGCCATTCTGGCCCTCGTCCTCTTCTTTGGCGCGGTGCGCCTGACCACCGCCGCGCCAGCCCAGACGTTCGTCACCGTAGCCGGGATCACCCCAGAGCCGGTGCGCCCACTCTTTGGACAGGTGTTGGGCGCGGCGGACGGGAATCAGCCAGAAACCCAGGCGACACTGACCGCCCTGTATGACGCCTATTTTACGGCTACGCGGGCCGAGGCCGAAGCCGGCGCGCAGATCGTCCTTTGGCCCGAAGGCGCGGCCCTGGGCTATGGGGAAGGCGAAGCCGCGCTGGTGGAGCGGGCCAAAGCAACCGCACGGGCAGAAGGCATCTATCTGGGCCTGCCCCTCTTCACTGCTTATCCCGGCCAGGCCCGGCCCGGCGAGAACAGACTGCTGCTCATCGATCCGAAGGGAGAGGTGGCTTTGGAGCACGTCAAATTTGGGGGGAACTTTCTGGAAGGATCATTGCTGGGGGATAAAGTGCTGCGCACTACAGAGACACCCTTTGGCACACTTGCGGGTGTCATCTGCTGGGACTTGGACTTTGTGGTGGAGATGCGCCAGGCGGGGCGTGCCGGTGTCGATCTGCTGCTTGTCCCCAGCAACGACTGGCAGGAGATCACCCCCTTTCACGGACGTATGGCGATCCTGCGCGCCATCGAAAACGGCGTGGGTATTGTGCGCCAGACCGATCACGGACTTTCGATTGCCATCGACTCCTATGGACGGACCCTGGCCGAGATGGATCATTTCAGCGCGGCAGAACGACGGATGGTTGTCCAAATGCCGGTAGGCCACGTGAAGACACTCTATCCTGTGATCGGAGACATTTTCGGCTGGCTGGCCGTGGCGGGTTTTATGGCGTTGGGGGCAGTAACGGCGATTACCCAGCGAACAAACGCCATTCAACGCCGTTTTTCGCCTATCCCCGCTGCCGTCGTACAATAGAGAGCAGCACACACCCCATCAACGGCGATGAAAGGGGAGGCTGAAACGTGAGACGAGAGATCATTCGGACTTTTTCACGTTTTACGGCTCACGCTTCCCTCACAAAATCTTTTGCCATCCAACCAACGAGTCCACTGCAAAAAGGTCTCTGCACCCCAAAAGTCCGACTTCTTCTCTCTGGTGGAAGCGTGGCGCAATGGCAGAAGTCGGACTTTTTGCAGTAGAGTCAACCAACCCACCACGCAATACGCAGCACGGAATACCCAACAGATCCCATGCCCAAACGCACAGACATCTCCTCCATCCTCATCATCGGCTCCGGCCCGATTGTCATCGGCCAGGCCTGTGAATTCGACTACTCCGGCGCGCAGGCGTGCAAGGCCCTGCGTCAGGAGGGCTACCGCATCGTTCTCGTCAACTCCAACCCGGCCACAATTATGACCGACCCGGAGATGGCCGACGCCACTTATATTGAGCCGCTGACCGTTGACATTCTGGAAAAAATTATCGCGGCCGAAAGGCCCGATGCGCTCCTGCCCACAGTGGGCGGCCAGACCGGGCTGAATCTGGGGGTGGCCCTGGCCGAAGCGGGGATTCTGGACAAATACGGCGTCGAACTGATCGGGGCCAACCTGCGCTCGATTCAGGTGGCCGAGGACCGCAAACTCTTCAAAGAGGCGATGGAAGCGGTGGGGCTGGAATCGCCCCGCAGCGGCATCGCCCACAGTCTGGACGAAGCCTGGCGTATCGCCGAGGACCTGGGCCGCTTCCCGATTTTTATCCGCCCCAGCTTTACAATGGGCGGCAGCGGCGCGGGCACAGTCTTCACCCCGGACGAATTCGAGGAAAAGGTGGCCTGGGGGCTAAAGGAAAGCCCGGTGCATACGGTTCTCATCGAAGAATCCCTCATCGGCTGGAAGGAGTACGAGCTGGAGGTGATGCGGGACGGCGCGGACAATTTCGTCGTCATCTGCACCATCGAAAATCTGGACGCGATGGGCGTCCACACCGGCGACAGCATCACCGTCGCCCCGGCCCAGACCCTCACCGACAAAGAGTACCAGCGCCTGCGGGATCAGGCCCGGCTGGTCATGCGCGCCGTGGGTGTGGAGACCGGGGGCAGCAATGTCCAGTTCGGCGTGGATCCGGAGAGCGGACGGGTGGTCGTCATCGAAATGAACCCCCGGGTCTCCCGTTCCAGCGCGCTGGCTTCCAAAGCCACCGGCTTCCCGATTGCCAAATTCGCCGCCAAAGTGGCGGTCGGCTATACGCTTGACGAACTCAAAAACGACATCACCCGCCAGACTGTGGCTGCCTTCGAGCCGTCGATTGATTACGTCGTCGTCAAAATTCCCCGCTGGGCCTTCGAGAAATTTCCCGGCGTGGACCGGGTGCTGGGTCCCCAGATGAAGTCGGTGGGCGAGGTGATGGCTATGGGGCGCACCTTCAAAGAGGCCCTGCAAAAGGGCGTGCGCGGGCTGGAGATTGGCCGGGACGGGCTGGGGCCGGTGGTGCGCGATGAAAACGGTGATCTAAAGGGTTTCCCGCCGGGCACCGACCTCCACGAACTGCTACATACCCCCAACCGGGACCGGCTCTTTGCCGTCTACGAAGTGCTGAAACGGGGCGAAGACGCCGCCACTGTTTGCCAGCTCACCGGCTACGACCCCTGGTTTGTCGCCCAAATCCAGGAGATCATCGCCTTCGAGAAGAGCATCACAACTTTGGACCCGGCCACCCTGCGTGGGGCCAAACGGATGGGCTTCAGCGACGGCCAGATTGCGCGCATTGCCGGGGAGCGGGGACTGGGGATCGGGGAACGGGGATCGGGGAACGGCTCTGTCCAGCCCCCAATCCCCAATCCCCAATCCCCAATCTCTGAATCCGACATCCGCGCCCTGCGCATCTCCCTCGGCGTCCTCCCCACCTACCACCAGGTGGACACCTGCGCCGCGGAGTTCGAGGCCCAGACCCCCTATCTCTACAGCAGCTACGAGAGCGAGAGCGAGGCTCCGCCCACGGACCGGCCCAAAGTGATGATTCTGGGCGGCGGCCCCAACCGTATCGGCCAGGGCATCGAATTCGACTACTGCTGTGTCCACGCCAGCTATGCCCTGCAGGAGATGGGTTTCGAGACGGTAATGGTCAACTGCAACCCGGAGACGGTCAGCACCGACTACGACACCAGCGACCGGCTCTATTTCGAGCCGCTGACGCTGGAGGATGTGTTGAATATCTACGAGAGGGAGAGCGGGGACTGGGGATCGGGGATCGGGGATCGGGATGCTTCCCAATCCCCAGTCTCCAATCCCCAGTCCCCAGTTCTCGGCGTGATTGTGCAGTACGGCGGACAGACGCCCCTGAACCTGGCCGCGGGGCTGCAAAAGGCGGGCGTGCCGATTCTGGGCACACAGCCGGCGGCCATCGAGCTGGCTGAGGATCGGGACAGCTTCAGCGCGCTGCTGGAACGGCTGGAGATTCCCGCGCCGGCCCACGGCATCGCCCGCAACACCGGCCAGGCCGTGGAGATTGCGGCCCGCATCGGCTACCCGGTGGTGGTGCGTCCCTCTTATGTGCTGGGCGGACGGGCCATGGCGGTGGTGGACGACGAGGAAAATCTGCGCCGCTATATGGGCGAGGTGATCCACATTGCCAGCGAACTGCCCGCGGGCGTGGGTGGGCTGGCCGTGCTCATCGACCGCTTTTTGGAAGACGCCTACGAAGTGGATGTGGACGCTATCTGCGACGGGGAGCGGCTGGTCATCGGCGGTATTATGCAGCACATCGAAGAGGCGGGCATCCACAGCGGCGACAGCGCCTGCGTGCTGCCCCCCTACAAAATCAGCGGCTACCACCTGGCGATTATCCGGGAGTATACGGAAAAGCTGGGGCTGGCCCTGGGCGTGCGCGGGCTGATGAATGTGCAATACGCCATCAAAGACGATGTGGTTTACGTGCTGGAAGTCAACCCCCGGGCCAGCCGCACGGTGCCATTTGTCAGCAAAGCCACGGGTGTGCCCCTGGCAAAACTGGCCGCACAGGTGATGGCGGGCAAAACCCTGGCCGAAGTGGGGCTGACCGCAGAGCCGCCTGTCCGGGGCTTTTTTGTCAAAGAGGCGGTGCTACCCTGGAAGAAGTTCACCGGCATCGACACAATCCTCGGCCCGGAGATGCGCTCCACCGGCGAGGTGATGGGCCACGCGCCGGGCTTCGGCCACGCCTTTGTCAAGAGCCAACTGGGCGCGGGCTTCCGGCTGCCGTCGGAAGGGGGCGTGCTGATTACTGTCAACGACTACGACAAAGGCGCGGCGGTCAAGCTGGCCCGGGATTTCCACCGGATGGGCTTTGATCTCTACTCCACGCCGGGCACGGGTGCGCTGATTCAGTTGGTGGGAATCCCGGTAACCGTTCTGGACAAGGCCACGGCCACGGCGGGCGAGGGGGTCTACACGACGCTGGACGCTATGCGCGGCGGTAAAATCCATCTGATCATCAACACCCCGTTGGGGCCGGACAGCCGCACAGATGGGGCCAAAATCCGCACCCTGGCTACCCGGATGGAAATTCCGCTGATTACGACTCTCTCCGCGGCCCAGGCCGCGGTCAACGGCATTCGTTCGTTGGGCCAGACGGAGTTGACGGTGAGGAGCTTGCAGGCCCATTACGCGGAAAATTGATAAGATACTGAAGGGGAAACTCGGACAGTTGCCAGGTTCAAACCGGCAAAAACAACCTCTGCCATCGCCAGCGGGGCAAAGAGATTGATGGCTACAAAACCGGCATAGAAGAGTGAGTAGAAAAGAAACATCCAAAGACCCAGCCGCATTTTATAGGGGCCGGCAGGATCGCTTTCGGCGGGGGTTGCTGGTTTGTGGAACATAGAGGAACGCTCCTTAAGGGTGGGGACGAAGGTAACTGCTCATCCCCTCCCAACCTCCCCCACAGTGGGGAGGAGTCGATCCAGTTCCCCCCTGGAATGGGGAGAAGTAGGCTGGGATGGCTGAACAGGTACGGACGAAGTAGCGCCAGCAGCAGGTGGGGTAGGCAGCGTGGAGTTCAGGACAGGGGTCAGCCCGTACAATGGGCCTGCTGGAGAAATGTGCATAGCCACCTGACGGCTACTGCCCAAGTACTCTAACAGAGCCTTGTTTCATCCGTGTTTCCGGGCAGTCAGGAACCGTGACGATCTTCATTGGCTGGGGAACAAATGTAGCCGACGCGAGGGATCATCCCACATCCAAAAAGCAGCCCTGCGCAAAGTCGCTGATGTGGATGAGAATCGGCGCGGTGGCATTGAAAAAGCCGTCAAAAAGATAGTCGTTGTGGCCCTTATCCGGGTAGACGACCAGGCGGTTGGGGATGCCCGCGGCATCGAGTTTACGCTGGAAATTCTCGCTGATAGAGAGGGGAACCGTATCGTCCAATGCGCCGTGGACGAGGAGTGTCTGGGGCGTGCTGGGGAAGAGGTAGCTGCTGGGCGAGGCGACGGCAAAATTCGCTTCGCCCCCCATCACCGCCGTCATCACCGGGGCCGTGCCGCCTGTGCTGCGCTCAAAAACCATCTGCGCGGGGATATCGTAGACGCCGGACAGCCCAATGAAACCGCACAATTCCTGATTGGTGTGGCCCTCAAAATTGAGCCAGACCTCATCCGTTGCCACCAGCCCGGCCAGATGGGCCCCCGCGGAGTGGCCGGCGATCACCACCCGGCTGGGATCGCCGCCGTATTGGGCAATGTTTTCCAATGTCCAGGCTGTGGCTGCCGCCATCTCCTGGGTCATCTGCTTGTAGCCAGCGTCCGGGTGCAGTGTATAGTCGGGGATGACGACGACGATGCCCATCTCCACAAACTTTTGGCCCACGGGCGTAAAGAGTTTGCGGTCGTACTTGTCCCAGCCGCCGCCGTGGATGAAGATGAGCACCGGGTGGTTCTCCCCCTGCGCCGGGCTATAGACATCCAGCCCCATCCCAAAGCGGGGGCTGTACTGCACGTCCCGGGCCAGATGGGGATACTCGGCGTAGAACTGCTTGCCCGCCCGGTCCACCTGAAAGAGATTCCAGTAGAAGGAAATCTCGCCCCGGTTGATAAAGGCCCAGACACCTGCCAGAACCAGCAACAGCGCGCCAATCGATGAAATAATTCTCCGGTTCATTCGTCACTTCCGCTTGAATCGGAGGATGGAATGGAACGCGGATGACGCGGATCGGGCGGATTGTCGCGGATTTTTTCGGTGTCGCGTATCGTCAATCCTTGTATCATCCGTTCATCGCGAACAATTTCTTCCCGGTGTTCGGTTTCAAAATCTGTCAGAAAATCCTCGCCAGCAAACAGGCCATACAACCGATCCGCTGGGTCTGTCCCTTCTGTTTCGTTGGAAGAAGCATCATTCCCCATCATCTCATCATCCTTTCATCCCCAATTCCACCAAATTCGCCCGCAGAAAATAACGCCGCCACGCCCGCATCTCCGAGAGCAGTTCGGACAAGGCCATCTGCTTCTCCGTCAACCCGGCCTCGCCTGTCGTCAACCCGTCGCCCGCGGCAATGCGGGCCACGTCGTCCTTCTCCCACTCCATCACCCACAGGATGCGCTTGGCTTCCAGCCAGAAAAGGGCGTGGCGCACAACCCCTTCGCTGACGCCGATGCGGGCAGCCAGCCGGTCGATGGGCAGACGACCGTCCTGGGCCAGGGCGTGCTTGCCCATCGCCGCCACACTTTTCACCACCCCGTCCAGGGAATCGTCGCCGCTCTCCCGCCCCACCAGCCAAAGCTCGGACGGGGCCAGGGTCTCCACCAGCCAGTGCAGCACTTCCGCCGAGGGGGGCGCGCTCCAAATCACCAGGGGTCTGCCTTTGGGGTAGCGCCGGGCTTCCAGCCGGGAGTGGAAGGCCACCTCGCCCAGCCGTGTGCCCTCGGCCAGCCAGAAAGCTGTGTCCGGCTGGGGCAGACTGGACAATTCCACCGATTGGCCGCGCAGGTCGTGGACAGGCAGACGGGCGGGCAGCGCAGGCGCAGCAACCGTCAACGGCTCGGCGGCGCTGGCTCGGATCTCTTTGTACATCAGTTGCAGAGTGCGCTCGCCCTTATATTCGTTGATGTTGAGGGTATAGGCAAAATCGACCTGGCCCTCAGGCAGTTGAACATCGGCGCCGTTGAACCAGACAAGGGGCTGTTTGTTCTCCTTTTCGTCCTGCACCAGCAGCCGTCGGTGGGTACCATCCCGGCCAATGCGCCGGTCCTCGGCCACTGTCAGCCCCCGGCTCATAAAGACGGGCATCGGGTTGCCGTTGCCAAAAGGGGCGATCCGCTGCACCTGCTCCACCAGATGCAGGCTGAGATCGACCAGCCGCAGTTCGGCGTCGATGACCAGCCCTTCCGGCCCCGCGTCGATGCGGTGGCTGTCGATCTGCCTGCTCAGCTCTCGGCGGAAGTGGTCGATTTTATCCGCTTCCAGCGAAACGCCGGCCGCGCCGGGATGACCGCCAAAGGTGAGCAGCAGATCGGCGCAGGCCGCGATGGAGCCGCCGATGTCCACGCCGGGGGTGCTGCGCGCGCTGCCCCGGGCCACTTCGCCGGGTGGGTTAAGCAGCAGAACCACCGGCTTGCTGTACTCCTCCACCAGCCGGGAAGCCACAATCCCCACAATCCCCGCGTGCCAGTTGGGGTGGGCCAGCACAATCGCGTTGAAGTCGAGGAGGTGGGGCTGCTTTTCCAGAATATCGAAGGCCATCCCGCTGATCTGGCTGGTGAGCAGACGGCGCTGGCCGTTGAGCCGCTCCATCTGGCCTGCCAGTTGCCCGGCGCGGATGGCGTCTTTGGTCGTGAGCAATTCCACAGCCACGGTGGCGTCGTCCAGACGGCCCAGCGCGTTCATACGCGGGCCAAGCTGAAAGCCAATGGACTCGGCGTCCAACGTCTCCGGGTTGAGCCGGGCTGTGTGGATCAGCGCCCTTAGCCCGATACGCTCCGTGCGGCGCAGCCGTTCCAGCCCCAGTTGGAGCAGATAGCGGGCGTCGTTGACCTGTTCGGCCACATCCGCCACAATGCCCAGCGCCACCAGATCGAGAAAGTGGACGGCTTCCCCGGCCCGGTCCGCCAGCTCATAGAGCCGCTGCACCAATTTGTAAGCCACGCCCACGCCGGGCAATGTGCGCAACGGATCACCGGGGGCAAGAAATTTCGGGTTGACCAGCCCATCGGCCCGGCGCACGCTCTCCCGGCCCACTTCCTCCGGGGAAAAGCCGCAGGCCGGTTCTGCGCCCAGGGGATAGTCGGCAAACTCGGCGGTCAGGTCGTGATGGTCGGTGATGACGACGGTCACCCCCGCATCCTTGGCCAGCCCGACCCCCGGCCCGTCGGAGATGCCCGTGTCACAGGTGAGGATCAGGTCAGGCTTGCGCGCCGGGTCGCTCAGAAATTCCTGCAATTTGGCCGGGCGCATTCCGTGGCTTTCGCTGAAGCGGTTGGGGACGTGGAAATCGACCCGCTCCCGCCCGGCCAGTTCGCGCAACGCCGCCACCAGCAGAGAAGTACTGGTCTGGCCGTCCACATCGAAATCCCCCCAGACGAGGATGCGCTGGCCCAGGCCGATGGCGTTGTGGAGGATATGCGCGGCCCGATCCAGGCCGACGAGGGCAGTAGGCCGTGCTGGGGTATAGGCGGCGGGGTCGAGAAAGGGCAGCGCGGCCCCGGGGGTGTCGATGCCCCGTTGGGCCAGGAGTTGGGCGACGAGGGGGTGTCCCCCCACCGCGGCAGAGAGCGCGGGGGAGGGGGGGACGGGTGGGGTGACGAGCCAGGGACGGGACATCAAAAAGCCATCGCTTCCACATCGTCCAGGGTAAATTCCAGCCCGCTCTCCAAATCGACCACAAAGAAGTCGGCGTCGTCTACCTGGGCCAGATCGCCGGCGTCGATGCCCCGGTCGCAGCGGGAGCGGTAGACGCAGTAGGCGCAGAGATGACGGCGGTTCTGCTCCGTGTCCGGCGCTTTGGGGAAGTCGGACTGGCCGCTGCCGGAGAGAATCTCGGCCAACAATCCCTGCAAACGGGTGCGGTTGGCTGCGTGCAAATCCGCACTATAGCGGAAGACGACCGGCTCGTCCGGCGCGGCAGTGAACCAGTAACGCATCTCCACCTGGGCAGGATCGAGCGCGCCCCAGGGCAGGGATTGGCTGGCTTCCACCAGCACAAAGGGGTAGACGACAGTCTGTAGCTGCTGCTGCAAACGCTCCCGGCGGGTAGGTCGGCTGGTGGTCTTCCAGTCGATAATCACCGCCCTCGCCTGTTCCCCATCCCGTTGCGCGGCGATGAGATCGTAGCGGGCAGCCAGCCGATAGCGGCCATTTGCGTTGCCAAAGGGGATACTCAACACCCGCTCACTCTCCACAAATTGGGTGGGCAGGTCCGCGGGCCGGTGGCGGATGTAGGCGGCAAACCACTCGTCCAGCGGGTAGTCCAGGCTGGCCGCCAGCAGTGCCGGGTCGAAACCTGTCTCAGCCCGCAGGACAGACTGATGGAAACGGCTGCCCAGACGCATCTGCTCTTCGTAGACGCCAAAAGGTTTGGTCTCTAACGCGGGCCAGGGCAACTGCTCCACGTAGGCCAGCCAGAAGCGGCGGGGACAGTTGGCGTAGGCTTGCAGGCTGGATTGGCTGTAGGCAAAGGTGGCGGGCAGAGACAGAGGCACAGGCGCATTCTCGCTGACAAAGTTCGCTTCCATCTGACGGCATTGTATCACAGCCGCAGGTTGGCTTCAATGAGTGCCCAACTGACTGATAGACCTGAACGTTTTGACACATTCCCGATTTGGAACTGATTGACAGTCGCTCAGCCTACCCGTCAAAATTAGCTGCCAACAGTGCCCCGATCAAACCGCGCAATGAGCATCACCCCGTTCTGATGGGGCTGGAGATCGATGGGCTGAATCCGGGTGAGGGTATAGCCTTTGGCCCGAAAAGCAGCCAGCGAGCGGGCCAGCCCGACCGCATCATCGGTGATCAATGCCAGGCGGCTGACCCCCAGACCGGCCAGATGGGAGAGCAGAGGCAGGGCGTCGGTCACCTCCGGCGGGGTGAGCAATCCGGCGTGGACCCGGTAATTGTCCCGGGCCATCTCCTTGAGCACCCGGTCCGGCGCGCCGCCCAGAAAGTCTACGCTGTCCAGCCCGGCCAGGTTGGACTGCAACGCGGCCCCGGCCAGTGGGTCTTCTTCCACGGCGACAATTGTGGCCGCGGTCTCGGCCAGAACCACACAATTCGCGCCAAAACCGGCCCAGATGTCAATCAGATACTCGAAGGGGCGCACTTCCAGCAGCCCGGCTGCAATTGTCGGGATTGCCTCGTTGGCCAGGCTGTGGGGCCAGGCCAGGGGGCGTTCCCCAATCGGCGGGTAGACTGCCAGGGTTGTCTCCCCGGCCGCGGCCCGATGGGTCCAATCCCCCACCAGCAGATCGGTCTGTTCTTTGTCGCCCGCGGCCCGGCGCAGGAAGACGTTGACCGGCAGTTCCAGGTCCAGTTGGGGAGCGTCGCCCCGGCGACTTTCCAGCACCAGCGCTCCGCCCCGGCCTGCGCCCAGTTCATCGCCGGTGGCCCCTACGGCCAGGGTTACGCCCGTCAACTCCGCGGCCAGGGCTGCGCCGGTCTCGGGGTCCACGGCAAAGGCAGCAAACAGTTGGCCCAACTGGGCGTGGTGCAGCAGACATTCCTCCACGGCCAGTACGCCGCCGCTCCTGTCTGGCAGGGCCAGCCGCCCCTGGCTGTCCAGTGCAAAACTCATTTCCGTACAATATCCAAAAGCCAAAACGGCATCTTCATCCGGACTGCCGGGATCGCCCAGGGCAACCACATCCTCCACCAGCGCTTCCACAGTCCGGCGGCTTTTGGGGGGTGTACTCTCCAGTTGGCCCAGCGTGACAAAGTGCTCCACCAGAATTTCCTGCTTCAGGGCCAACTGCCGTACGTAGCTGATATGCTGCCAAAGACAGCCGCCACAGCGGGCAGCCCCGGTTGGATTCAGGCTCGAACCGTCGGGCAGAAGCACCGGCGCTGGCGGCCCAAAATAGGGGCATGGCGGCGTCACCCGATCCGGGCTGCTCTCTAAAACTTCCAGCAGTCTGCCCCGCTGCCAGCCCTCCTGGCTTTCGACAATTTCTGCCCGCACCCGTTCGCCGGGGATGGCATCGGCCACAAAGACGATCCGTTCATCCCCCGGCAGATAACCCGCGGCTTCGCCGCCAGCGGCAATTCCGGTCAACGTTAATTCGATAGTTTGGAGCATAAGAAGTGTCCGTTGGGGGTGCTTCCCTGTTCAGCCACCCCATCCTGCCCCCCCCATTTCAGGGAGGGAAGTGGATCGACTCCTCCCCCACAGTGGGGGAGGTTGGGAGGGGGT
>JAHDWH010000094.1 GCA_023384455.1 Caldilineaceae bacterium
TGATAGGTCAACTGGGCCACACGGGTCAATTTCTGGAAAACCGCATCGGGCAGGGTGATGGTCAGGGTCTGGCTCATTGCATTTCTCCTCGTGAACAGCGGTACTCTCCCGCGCCCCTATTGTATCATTTCAGTCGGCGTCAGCCAACCGATTTCTAATTCATCCGGTGTGATTTCTATTGTAGGCCGCATTCCCACGCCGATTTTATCTCCCCCTACTCCCCTACCCCACCCCCCAAACCAACCAGCGGCAAATAGAGCCGCCGGGAAATCTCCGCCACTGCAAGCCCGCCGAAGGTGACGTAGGCCAAGAGATTCCGCACGCCCCCTTCCTGCACCAGAATCAGCGGGCGGGCGGCGGGCTGGAGAGTCGCGTCTGTGTAGGAGAGAGTTGGTGAGGTTCTGCGCGGTGTTGGCTTTGGCCGCAGTAAGTCTACCGAAGATTTTGTTCAGGATGGCGACGATACCCTACGGCGCTCTGTAGGGAGAAGTTCCCTGGGAGAGGGCGGCAATCTGCTCGGCTGCCGCCCATTCCTCTGGGGTATTGACATTGAAAAATGAGTGCAAAGCGGGGTCCAGGGGGCGCAACGCATCTTCCGTCACAAAGCGCGTGCGCACTTGGGCCAGAAAGCTGTCCATGCGTCGCTCCCCCATGTCCAGCGCGTTTTCCACAGCAGACAGACAGCGCCGGTGATAGAGCGCGTGAAGCGGCTGGGCCTGCCCTTCCACCAGCGGAATCACCGCGTCCCAGTCGTCGTCTGCCTGGGCCAGAAGGTAACGAAAAACCGCTGGTTCTACAAAGGGCAGATCGCAGGCCACACAAATATGCCAGCCATCCCGAGCCGCCAGACCCGTAGCCAGACCGCCCAACGGCCCGCTTCCGGGGAAAGCGTCGGCCAGCCAACTGCCACCCAGCGGTTCTATCACGGCGGGGATGGCGGGATCATTGGCGATTACCACAAGTTCGCGGGCCAGTGGCAGTAGCCGGGCGGCGATATGGCGGAGGAGAGGCACACCGCTACCCGGCGCGGGGAGCAGGGCTTTGGGCCTGCCCATACGTCGGCTGACGCCGCCTGCGTTGATCAGTAAGGTGGGAAGCATAGGATTTGTTTGAACGAAAAAGAGCGAACTGTCAGCCAGCTCGCTCTTGGGGCAATTGGATTCAGAACAAGCGACTTGCCCGGGGGCACGGATAACGACGAAACGCGGACTCACGCGGAAGAAGGTGATTTGCCCAATCTTCATCCGCGTCGATCCGCTTTTTCCGCGCCATCAGCGTCCTAATTCCAGAGCAGACACCGGTAACGGCGAAAATGTCGTAGGTCGGACTGACAGTCCGACCTACGGATGGCTGTTTACACAATCAATTACTCGTCGGAATCGGCTAATTTGTCCAGATGGCTCACCACATCACCGACGGTGACCATTTTTTCGGTCTGTTCGTCACTGATCTCGCCGCCGAATTCCTCTTCGAAGGCCATAATCAGCTCCACCAGGTCCAGACTATCCGCGTCCAGATCGTCCTTAAAACTGGCCTCCATTGTGACCTCATCCGGGTCCACATCCAGTTGATCTACGATAATGTCGCGGATGCGTTCAAAAGTGTTTTTTGCCATCTGTATTCCCCTTGCATGAATGAAAACGGATCGTACTTTGCGAATATATCTGTTCTTGTCCCAGGAAAGACGATATGCCTGGCGGCACTGATAACGACGAAAAGCTTTTGTAACCCGAACTGTTAGTTCGGGCTGCCGCAAGCTAACAGCTTGCGTTACAAGGCTATTTTCAGAACAGGCCACACGACCGGCTGACACCGGATAACGACGAAAATATTGTACGTCGGACTGTTAGTCCGACTGGCCTGTTCTGTTGCAGGTCGGACTAACAGTCCGACGTACGAATGGCTATTTTCACATCAGTTGTACACGAGGAAACACACCCATAATCAATGAAAATCAGAACGCAGATTGCGCAGATTTTCGCAGATTGAATCCGTGCGAATCTGTTCTTTCCGTGTCCATCCGTGTTCTATTTTCAGAACAGGCCACACGACCGGCTGACACCGATAACGACGAAAATAGGAACGCAGATTACGCCGAGGACGCAGATTTCGCAGATTTTATCCGTGTGAATCCGTTCTTTCCGTCTTCATCCGTGTTCTATTCCCCGAACAGGCCACCGATGATTTGGCGGCTTCTATTGTAGCTATTGGCTGGAACACTGTCAAAACCGGGAGGGTAAAAAGTTCCAACATTCACAAACCCCCCGGTCGATATTGATGATTTTACAGGCCAAAGCTACAATAGAGAAAGCTGGCGCTGCTGCGCCCACACTCTGATAACACGTCGGATAGGTGAAAGTTACGCGACGGTGGCGATTTCTATGCTATCCTACGCCCAGGCCCCTGTACGAATACGATTCCGGGAATCGGCCACAACATCGTTCGGCTTTCCCTGCATTGTCTGGCCGATTCCCGGAATCTCGTCTGCGAAACTCCTATGCTACTTCTTGACGCTTACTTACCGGGAGAAGCCTGTGTCCCACAGTGACCGCAAAACTGATCATATCCGTATTAATCTGGAAGAGGATGTGGGCTTTCAGCGCCTGACCAGCGGCTTTGAAAGCTATCATTTTACCCACCAGGCCCTGCCAGAGTTAAATCTGGCGGAAGTGGACAGTAGCACTACTCTCTTTGGCAAGCGTTTGGCCGCACCCATTTTAGTCAGCTCGATGACTGGTGGCACACAACAGGCAGGGATGATCAATCAGCGGCTGGCCGAGGCTGTACAGGCGCGGGGTCTGGCTTTGGGTGTGGGCAGCCAACGGGCCGCGCTGGAAGACCCCGGGACGGCGGCCTCCTTTGCCGTGCGCCGCTATGCGCCCGACGCCCTCATCTTTGCCAACTTGGGCGCTGTGCAGCTTAATTATGGCTATGGGGTGGACGAGTGCCGTCGCGCCGTGGAGATGGTGGAGGCCGACGGGCTGATCCTGCACCTGAATCCTTTGCAGGAGGTTTTGCAGCCGGAGGGGGACACCAACTGGCGGGGCGTCCTGGCGGGCATCGAAGCAGTCTGCCGCCAACTGGAGACGCCGATCATCGCCAAAGAGGTGGGCTGGGGCATCAGCCAGGAGACGGCCCGGCGGCTGATCGAAGCGGGTGTCAGCGCTATCGACGTGGCCGGCGCGGGGGGGACCTCCTGGAGCGAAGTGGAGAAGCACCGGGCACCCAGCGAACGGCTGCGCCGTCTGGCCGCTGCCTTCCGGGAGTGGGGACTGCCCACAGCCACAACCCTTCTGCAGACGGTTGCGGCACGCAACGAACTGGCGCCGGGTCTACCGATAATTGCCAGCGGCGGTATTCGCACAGGCCAGGAGATCGCCAAAGCCGTGGCGTTGGGCGCGAATCTGGTCGGGCTGGCTGCTCCCTTTTTACAACGGGTGGTGGAGTCTACCCAGGCCGTGCTGGATGAAATGGAACTGCTGGAAGCGGAGATGCGCATCGCAATGTTTGCATCGGGTGCGGGGAATTGTGCCGAATTGCGACAACCGGGGCGCTTGTGCCATATTTAGTCTCTGGGCGTTACTGCTTAGGCAGACTGTGCTTTCTGACCACGGAAACACAGAACACACAGAATAGTAAGACAACGACTCAAAATTTCCGTCTGTTTCGTGTGTTCTGTGGTTCTATTTCTCCCCTAGACCAACGCCGCCTGAGCAGTAGCCTCTGGGCTGAGAACTCCAAGTAGTGTAGCTAGACGAGAGGGCAGAATTTTATGGCGGATTTGAATGGGTTTGAGCACTTTGCAGCCGAGTGGCTGCCCCGGCTGGAGGCGGAGATGCAGGCTGTGTTGGCTCTCCGGGAGCCGGACGTGGCCCAGCACTATCAGATGATGCACTACCATATGGGGTGGGCAGACGAATCCTTCCAGCCGGGCCTCTTTGACACGGGCAAGCGCATACGTCCGCTGATGTGTCTGATGGCCTGCGCAGCGGTGGGGGGAGAGCCGGCTACTGCTCTGCCCGCGGCGGCGGCTGTGGAAATCCTGCATAACTTTTCCCTGATCCACGACGACATCCAAGACGGGGACAGAACCCGCCGCCATCGGCCCACCCTCTGGACTCTTTGGGGCGTACCCCAGGCCATCAATGTAGGGGATGGGATGTTTGCTCTGGCCTATGCGGCGCTCCTGCGCGGCAAGCAGCGGGGGGTGGGCGACGCCAGGCTGTTGGCTGCGCTGGAACGCTTTACCACCTGTTGCGCGGCCCTGACCGAAGGCCAGCATCTGGATATGGGCTTTGAGACCCGGGAAAGCGTCTCTGTGGCTATCTATTTGCGGATGATTGAAGGCAAGACCGCTGCACTGCTGGCCGCCTCCCTCGCGCTTGGCGCGCTCTTGGGCGGGGCGGACAAGACGACCGAGGATGCCCTCTATCGTTTTGGCCGTCATATCGGTCTGGTCTTTCAGATTCGGGACGATATTTTGGGGATTTGGGGCGACCCGGCTGTGACTGGCAAAGCCGCGGGCAACGATATTCTGCGCCGCAAGAAGAGCCTGCCCCTGCTCTATGCCCTGGAAGACCCACGGGTCGGCCCCCTTCTGCACGACCGAATGGGCCAGGCAATTAGCCCCACGGATTTGCCTGGACTGCTGGATTTGCTGGCGCAGACCAGCGCCCAAAGTTATGCTGAAAAACAGGCAGCCCATCACCACCAGATGGGTATGGCTGCGCTGGCCGAAGCACTCGGCCCCTCTGCCAAAGGTGCGCCCCTGGAACTATTGGCTATGGGGCTGCTGGAACGGCAGGCATAGCAAAATTCGCTGCGTTGCGTTGCAGGACGGCCACCAGATCAGCCAGGCGCACCGGTTTGGTCACGTAGTCATCCATCCCCGATTCTTCGCACAATTTGCGCGCTTCGTCGTGGGCGTGGGCGGTAAGCGCAACAATGCGCGGGCGTTGGTCAGGCAGCCATTCTTCCCGGATGCGCCGGGTGGTCTCCAGGCCGTCCATTTCGGGCATTTGCACATCCATCAAAATCAGATCGTAGGGCTGGCGTTGCAGCGCGTCCAGCACTTCCAGACCGTTGGCTGCCAGATCGACCCGATAGCCCAGCTTTGCCAGCAAACGGATGGCGACCTTCTGGTTGACCAGATTGTCCTCGGCCAGCAGGATGCGCAGAGGAATCTGCTGGGCCAGGGTTTCGTCGATCTCTGGCTGGCGGGTGCGTAGTTGCAGGTCACCGTTGCCTGGGACGAACAGATCCGCCAATACACGCTCCAGGTCGGTCTCTTTCAGGGGTTTGGGCAGCACACAGCGAATGGCTGGAGTGCGCTGTATGCTGCCCGCATCGAGCGCGCCGGGCGGTGCGTGCAGGATAATCGGAAGCAGTTCGTCGCCCATCTGCCGGTGCAATGTATCGATTAGCTCCAACGCGTGCATATCGCCCAATTCCACATCGATCAGCGCGGCGTCAAAATCTCCTCTGTTGGCAAGAGCGTGCAGGGCAGCCCCGCCTCCGTCCACCCCCACCACCTGCAACCCTTTGCGCCGGGCTAACCCGACAGCCCAGGCCCGGGCGCTCTGATTGTCATCCACCACCAGTAGCCGCTTGCCTGCCAGGGGCAAATGGCCCTGTTCCATCTGCGCTGGGTCCGCCGCGGGCAGCGTAATGTCGAAATAGAAGGTAGAACCTGTGCCAGGGCTGCTTTCAACCCACATCTGCCCGCCCATCTCCTGGCAGATGCGATGGCTGATGGCAAGCCCCAAACCACTGCCCCCATACTTACGTGTGGTCGAAGCATCCACTTGGGAGAAAGATTTGAAGATAGAGTTCAGACCGGTTGCGGGGATACCAATGCCCGTATCCCGCACAGCAAAGTGCAGATCGGCAGCGTCCTTTTGGCGATGGGTTGCGCTGACTTCGACAACGACTTCGCCGGTGTGGGTAAATTTAACGGCGTTGCCGATAAGATTGGTCAATATCTGGCGCAGGCGTGTAGGGTCGCCGCTCACTATCGTCGGTACTTCTTTGTCAATCGTCATTACCAGTTCCAGCCCCTTGAGAGCCGATTGATTGGCAAAAATATCCACCGCCGTTTCCACACATTCGCGCAGATGGAAGGGAACAGACTCCAGGGTCAGCTTGCCCGACTCAATTTTGGAGAAGTCGAGGATGTCGTTGATGACGGCCAGGAGATGGTCGCCGCTCAACCGGATGGTGTTGACGCAATCCAACTGTTCGTCGGAGAGTTGGGTGTCCAGGAGCAGGCTGGTCATACCCACCACCGCATTCATCGGTGTGCGGATTTCATGGCTCATATTGGCCAGAAAGCCGGACTTGGCCTGGTTGGCTGCTTCGGCACTCTCTTTGGCCCGGCGCAGTTCGTTCTCCAACGCCTTGCGCTGGGTAATGTCCCGGTCGAAACCGATGATTAGTTCCCGCCCATTGACAGTGACCAATGCGTTGGAGGTTTCAATGGGGAAAATTGTGCCGTCTTTGTGCTTGTGCAATACGTCCAGGTGAAGCGAACCGGATGTGCGCAGGGATTGCATATACTCGGTACGGTCGTGTTCGTCCACATTCAACAGGGAAATCGACTGCCCAATCAATTCTTGCCGGGTATAGCCGTTCATCTCGCAGGCGGCCCGATTACAATCGACAATCAAATTATTGCCTTCGGATACGTTGGGGTCGAGCAGAAAGATACCGTCGGGGGATTGTTCAAAGAGGGTGCGGAAGAGAGCCTCGTTTTCCTGCAAGGCCATTTCAATCCGTTTGCGTTCGGTGATGTCGAGCAGAAAGCCGATAGCACCTGTGGATCGACCGCTTTCACCACGCAATTCTACCGAGACGTCGGAAATCCAACGAGTTTCGCCATTTTTCGTACGGATGCGGGCATCATCCATCCAACTTTCGACCGCGCCGATCAAAACGGCTTCCCGCGCCTGCTCCAGAGACAATCCACTCAATGAGCTGTGGAGATTGTGTTCTTCGCCCATATCCAGCCATAGCTGGTGGTTCATCTCTTTTGTAGTGTAACCGGTTAACTTTTCAATGCCATCGCCCATGAATGTATATTGTCCGGTAGCGAAGTCAACCTGATAGGGCACGCCGCCTGCCGCTGCGATAGCCTGGCGATAGATGCGTTCGGTTTCGATCAACGAATTCTGGGTTATCCTTTGCTGCGTTACATCGCGTGCCAGGATTAGAACCGCCGAGCGATCCTCCAGGGGCGATACTCTGGCATCAAAAAAATATAGACCACTGCCCAATGACAACTCATATTGTAGCCGATGGGTCACTCCGCTGGTCAATGCTTTGCTAATCGTCTCGACGATATCAGCGGCCACGGCAGGGGGTAAGACATCCTGCACCGAGCGTCCCAAAAAGAGTTCCGGGGGCACAGCCAACAAGTCAGTGCATTCGGCCTGATACTCTCGATAAATCATCTCCTTATCGACCACAAACATCAGGTCGGGCAATGCGTTCAATACGGCCTGTTTTTGGGCTTCGCTGTGGCTCAACGCTTCTTCGGCTGCCTTGCGCTCGGCAATATCCCGGAAGATAAATTGAATAGCGGGCTTGCCTTCATAGACAACCGGCCCTGCGGACATTTCTGCTTCCAATATCGAGCCGTCCTGGCGCAGAAATTTTCCATTGACATTAAGCAAATGGGTACCAGCCAGAATTTGATCCATCCGATAGATGGCTTGATCCCGTTTGTCGGGTAGGGTTAGATCGAGTACGGGGACATCCACAAAGTCCGCAAAACTGTTGCCACCCAACAGCTTACAGCCCATCCGATTGATAAAGAGAATGTTGCGGCCATCGTGTACCACAATGCCTTCGGGGGAAAGCTCTACCAAACTGCGATAGCGGGTTTCGCTGCTCTGTAACTCTTCATTGAGTATGCGAAGCTCGCAGGTGCGTTCGGCCACCGTCGCTTCCAGTTTTTCAAAATGTTCAGCCAGTTCAGCACCAATTGACTGCTCACGGGCAAGTGTTGCTTGCACGCCCTGTCGATAGATCACAATAAAAAGCAACTGAAAGAGTGAGCCAGTCACTACGTTTTGCAGGCTCTCCATAGAAAACCCAGCCACTTGCCCGAACTGTCCTGATGCATAGACAGCCAGACCGCCAATCCAGTAGAGACCGGCTGCCTTCAGATTGAGAAGAGTTCCTGCTATGAGTACAGGCAGGAAAAGAACAATCAAACGGGAGGAATCTGCGCCATTTGTGAATGTGAGATAGGCCTGATCGAGTAAGAGAGCAAAAGTTATCAAATACCAGGCTAGATCGGGTTTTGCTCTGCGTATCAGAAAATAAGCGATGAGTAGGACTACCACCCAGATCAGCGAAGTCACATGAATGAGCTGGCTTGACCCGCCCCGTATATTGGAGACAATTTCTGTGCCCAGAAGAGACAGAGCAATGGCGAGAAAGATCAATACACCAATACTCATATAGTATTGGCGGCGTGCGCTGTAGTGATCTTTGATTGTGGGGGCAATGAGTCGGTCAATCAACTGGTGCATTGGTCTCTGTACAGTTCCAGGGCTGAATTTTGGCCTGCCGCGCGAAAGTCTGCTGCAGGACGTATAGACTGTAGCACAAAAATTGTCTCCTGTTGTGGGGGAAATGGCAGATGTTAGAGAGAATTCCCATCCAAACAGTGGGTCAATTCGGTCAGGGTTTCAACGACAAAATCGGGTGGCTGCTCTAACAGGGCCACATCCGCCCGGCTGCTCACCCCGGTCAGTACTACCGCCGTCACCATCCCGGCCTCCTGGCCCATACGAATATCCGTCTCTAAGCGGTCGCCCACCATCAGGCAGCGGGAGGGCTGTACCTGCAACTCCGCCATAGCCACCTGCACGGTCAGCGGTGACGGCTTGCCTGCCAGCAGTTCCAGTTTGCGCCCAGTCAAATGCTCCAGAAAGGCAATCGTCGCGCCGGCATCGGGGATGGCACCGCCGGGCACCGGGCAGGTGCTGTCCGGGTTGGTGGCGAAGAAGGCCGCGCCGGCCATCAGCGCCTGATAGGCCGTGTTGAGTTTGCGATAGTCCAGGGTGCGATCCAGCGCCACCACCACTGCGTCGATGCCTGTGGGGTCGATGACCTCCTGGGGGTTCTGGCCGCTCAATTCGTCCAGCACAGTCAGCCCGTGCCCCCGCAGTTCGGCGCGCAGATTGGCCTCGCCAATGACGTAGAGACGCAGATGGGGTGCGGCCCCGGCCAGATGGCGGCCCAGCACATAGGCGGATGTGATGACCTCCGTCTCCGCCGCAGGGATACCCAGCCGGGTCAGTTTGGCCGCATAGACCCCCCGCGGCTCCAGGGGTTTGTTGCTCACAAAGAGGATGCGCTTGCCCCGACGCCGTAGCGCCGCGATGGCTTCCACCGCGCCGGGCAGGGCCACATCCCCCAGATAAACAGTTCCGTCCAGATCAAAAATGATCCCTTCAATCGCTTTTTTCATCATTATCCGTTCGCTTGATTTTGATACATCTCGAAGACTCGGCTACTCAATCAGCGCTCACTGCTCCGATTCACCCGGGAGTTGCCGACAAACCCAGAACACCACCCACCCCATCACCCCATCACCCCATCATCCTGTCCCCCCCCCCTCATTCCCTCTCCATCCTCCCCCCACCCAGGAGCAGCGGCAGATAGTGCAAGCGGGGAATCTCTGCGGACCCAACGCCGTTGAAGCTGATGTAGGGCAGGAAAATCCGCTCACCCCCATCCCGCACAGCAATCACCACCCGCGTGGCGGGCTGCACAGAACCGTCGGTGTACGAGAGCGCCGTGATTGTCAACGGCTGGCGGCTGCCGATGACCGCATCGACCGGAATCGTCACCGTCAGCGGAATGAATGTGCTTTGGCTGCCCGGCACAGGCACAATCGAGGGCAGATCGGCCAGAGTCCACGCCCCCGCGGTTGTGCCCCCTGCTGCTTCCACGCCGAACGCCCCCGCCAACCGATAACTGTCGGCCAGTGGGCCGAGATTGACCAGATGTATGGGAAGAACCACCTCTCCACCCGCCACACCGGTCAGCAGGGCAGGCAGCACAATCTGGGCATTGGTGTGGAAACGGCTGCCCTGTACAGAGAGCAGCCCGTTGAGCAACTCCCCAAGCGTCACGCCGTTGTCGGTCAACCACCGGTCAAGGAAAAGCCGGACCTCCCTGGCCGCGATAACCGGGCGTGCGTTGGCCCGCAGGTCGAGCACACCGCCCGGCCCCAGCGCGATCAGCAAAACGCCATCCACGCCGATGGCAGCGGCATCCAGCCCCCTGAGATCGAGCTGTAATTGTGTCCCCCCGCTGATGGTAAGGTCGCCCGCCTGGATAGCCGTCCCCGATCCGCTGATTGCGATCAGCAGATCGGCGGTCGTGTGGCCGTCGCCGCCGCTGACGACGACATCACCTTTCTCGCCCTTGCCGCCACCGCCCCCGCCGGCACCGCCCGCACCGCCGATCACCTGACCGCCGTCCACAAAGAGCCGCGGCGAAGAGGCCAGCGTCACATCGCCACCCGCGCCGCCGTTTTGCGGAGCGCTGGCCGCGGGGTTGCCGTCGCCGCCGTTACCCCCTCCAATCAGCCCGGGATTGTCGATCAGCCCAAATTCGATCTGTCCGGCGACCAGTGTGGCCGCGCCGCCCGCGCCGCCGCTGGCCGGCCCATCACCGGCGCTATTGCCCCCGTCGCCCCCCAGCAGGATTCCGTTGTTGAGGAGCAGTTCGCCGATGACCTGCACCGCGCCCCCGGCCCCGCCACTGCCGCCGTTGCCGATTTTGCCCGCGGGGCCAGCGGCACCGTTGGCCCCGCCATTGCCACCCCCGCCGCCCAGGATCGCCCCGGGATTGTCCAGGTCCAGACCGCTGCCCAGACCGTCGCCGTCCTGGTCGCCGGCTAAATGGACGCCGCCGCCCTGACCGCCCTGACCCCCGCTGCCGCCCTGACCGCTGCCAGCGCCCGCACCGCCCGCACCGCCGGGGCCACCCACGCCCGCCTGGATGCCGCCGGTGTTGAAGACCAAAACGTCATCTCCGGTCTGGCCACCGCCGGCTCCGGTAATTTCGATCGGCCCGCCGTCGCCGCCTGCCGCGCCGTTACCGCCGTCCGTTGTACCTGTTCCGCCGCTGCCGCCTGGGCCGCCGTCGCCAGCGTAAATCGTGCCTGGGTTGTTGATTTCCCCGGTGGGTGAGGTTATGCTGATCTCGACCCCTCCCCCATCGCCGCCTGGGCCACCCGCGCGCTCCTGCCCGCCAGTGCCGCCCTGACCGCCCTGGCCGCCGGTCATCTGCCCCAGATTACTGAACAGATCGGCGCTGACGCGCAGGATGCCACCGACCCCGCCCGCTCCAGCGCCAACGCCCGCGCCGCCTGCACCGGCGCTGACCAGCCCGTCGTTGTAGATTGTGGGCGCGGTCAATTGGATGGCACTGCCCGGCTGACCCGCGCCGTCCGGCGGGCTGCCATCCCCAGCCGGCGGACAGCGGATCTCACCGGTGTTTTGAATCTCCACCAACCCATTGATGACCAGCGGCCCACCCGCCGGACAGCGCAGTACGCCCGCTTGCCCCAGCGCGCCGACGGTAATGGGCGTGTTCACCTCCAGCGTCTGTTCGGCGCGCACGAGCACCACATCGCTCGCATTGGGGATGCGCGAGGGTGTCCAGCTTGCCGGATCGTTCCAGGGGCCGCTCTGGGCTGAGACGATCGAAGGCGTCAATGGACGCAGCCCGGCAGAGCTTGCCAGAGTGACAGAGCTGGTCACCCCGGATATCGTACGCAGTTGCATTGTGGCGCGCACTGCCCCCACATAACTGCTGGCTGGGTAGGGCGATTCCACACCCACGCTTTTGCCCGCGCCGATAAGCAGTGTGCGCACAAAAGGTTCGTCCAGCCAGGCCGGATCAATCGTCACAGTTATAGTGGTAGTCAGATCGATGTTGCCCGTATTCGTAAGCACCGCCGTCACCGTATAGGGTTGCCCCATAATCGCCGGGTTGGGCGTGAGAAGCGGTTGGACATTCAGCGCAGGCGCACCGATGGTTGTCCGATCTTCCTGGGACGAGTAGAATCCACCCTCGGCGCGGGCTTCAATCCGGTTGACCAGCTCCTGGGGCGTCCCGCTGGTGGGAGTCATCACAATCGTCTGCATCCAGACGCCGCCCTGGGGAATCACCACAGTATCCCAGACCAGCAGACCCGTCGGATCGGTCTGGGCGGGCAGCGTGTCGGTGATGGTCAGACGCAGGGTCTGGTTGCCCACATTGCGCACGTCGATCGTATAGTGTGTTGGCTGTCCCAGGAGTACCTGCTCGGGTGTGCGCCGCTGGCTGATGACCAGACCGGCATTGGGCAATTGAGATGGCACTGACTGGGCAATCATCCCTTTCACCCCTTCCGCTGTTGCGGCGAGGAAGCTATAGTCCAGCTCCCCGGCAAAGCCCACCGCCACCGTTCCGGTCAGGCTGCCCAGCCAACTGTCGCCAACGGGAATCACCACATCGGTCCACGTATGGGTTTGGGGGGCGATCAGTTGAGACGGCAGGGTGGCGGTGAGGGTGGCGCGCAGGAGGACATTGCCCGTATTGATGGCCTGGAAATGGAAGGTGACATCGGCGCCGGCCAGCACCGGGTCCGGCGCGACCTGGACGTTCAGGCCGATCTCCGGCGCGTAGTACTCGTCTGCCCCGATATCCGCGGCGCTGTCCACCGGGCGGGGTTGCCCTTCAAAATCTCTGTCCAGCGCCGAAGCCAGCGCCTGATTGACCGCGGGGCTGTCGCTGCGCAGGCGGAAGTTGTCCGTAGCCACATCCACAAAAGCCGGATCAACCGCCACCCGTCGGCTGCCTTCGTTGTAGATGCCCAGGGCGCTGACATCCGCGCCATTGGCGTGCCAGAGATTGCCGTCGGCCTCGACCCGGCTGCCGGGCAAAACCAGCAGACCTGTCGTCTGCCAGGCGACGATATTGTTGTGGAAGGTCACACTGCTGGCGGTCGGCCCGGCACTGCCGACGGAGAGGGCGCTGCCGTCGCCGCCGCTGTTGTAGACGAATGTATTGTGTAGAATCTGTGGCGTGGAGCCCAGGCTATAGAGCGCGCTGCCGCTGTTGCTGGCTGTATTGCTGATGACCAGATTGTTGGTCACTGTCGCGTCGCTCTTCTCCAGATAGAGACCGCCGCCGTTGAGGGCCATATTCTTGAACAACTGATTGGCCGTGACCTGGGCTGTGCTGCGCGCCACCAGCAGGGCACCGGCGTTTTCCGCGCCGTTCTCCTCAAAGCGATTGCCCTCCACCTGCCCGTGGCTGGCGTCCAGATAGACAGCGCCAGCCGATTTGGCCCGGTTGCCAAAAAAGGTATTTTCCAGCACTGTAACCGGGCTGCTGTCGGCAAAAAGTGCCCCGCCTGCGGTCGCGGCATTGTTGGACTTGAAGAGATTGCGCGCCAGCACAGCCGGGCTGCGGCTGAGGAAGACAGCCCCGCCGTCTCCTGTGGCCCCGTTGGCCGTGAAGAGATTCTCGGTCAGGCTGGCCGCGCTCTCCTGGGCAAAGATGACGCCGCCGGCGGTGGCTTTGTTGCCCGAGAATGTGCTGGTGATGATTGTGGACGGGCTGCCCAGGAGAAACAGGCCGCCGCCGTAGTAGGCGCTGCCGTCCAGGATTTGGGTGTTGCTGAAGATGGCCGTCGCGCCATCCACATAGACGTTGCCACCGCCATCCTGACCGTCCGGCCCGCCGCCCTGACCGGCCGCGCTGCCATCCTTGAGCACAAGACTCTCGATTGTCGGCTGGGTTGCGCCTGTAATGTAAAGGACCCGGCCCAGGCCCAGCCCGGCAATCGTCGTCGGCTGGGTAAGCGGATAGGAAACCGCCCAGTTCAGCGCGTCGTAGCCGCCCCGGATGTGTACGCTCTTGTCCAGATAGACGCTTTGCTGCTTGCCGTTGCGGGTGCCGACGCCCTTGCACGTACCCGCCACTTTGATCAGTTCGCCCGGCGCGGCCGCATCGACGGCTGTCTGTACATCGCCATAGGTAATGGCCGGATTGCTGGCAAGCCGGGCCGCGCACTCCACCGGCACTTCGTCCGCACCGATGTCGGGAATGCTGAATTGGGGCAGGGTATCGCCGTCGATGTCTGTGGCTGCTTTTGTCTCCACCCCGTTGTTCACTGCGGGGGATGCTTTGGTGATGTGATAGCCGTCGGCGCTGAACAGGGGGTCGGCGTAGATATTGACCGTCCCGATGTAGGGCGTGACCGGGCCGCTCCACGGGGTGGTGACCCGGTGCCAGAGGGTGGCTTCCAGGGTGGCCGAGTTGGCTGCGCTGATCTGAAGGGCCACAGGCTGCTCGGCGATGATTGTGTTGATAAAGGCCGGCGCGCTCCTGTCCAGCCCAAAACTGTCGCTGGTGACGGCGTTGCTGCCCCGGTTGCGGGCGATGGTCGTCTGGTAGAAGATGGGCGATGAGCCTGCGATGAAGAGCGCGCCCGCGCCGCTGACGGCCTGATTGTCGGCCAGGGCGGTGGCGTAGAAAAAGCCGCTGCTGTTGGCGGTCAGGTAGAGACCACCGCCGTTGTGCGCGCGGTTGGCGCGCGCCAACAGCCGGTCGGACTGGACAATACTTTTGCTCAGATAGAGCGCACCGCCCAGCCCGCCGGCGCTGTTGCCAATCACCGCCAGATTCTTGAGAGTGCTGTTGCTGTCGTTGACCACCAGCCCACCGCCGTTGGCGCCGGCGCTGTTGCCGAGCACCTCCGAGTCCACTACCTTCGCTTCGCTGGAGCGGTCGATGTAGAGGCCGCCGCCATCGCCCCCCGCACTGTTGGTATAGAAACGGCTGCTCTGGATCAGCGTATTGCTCTCGTCCAGATAGAGGCCGCCGCCCAGCAGAGCCGCTGCGTTTCCCTCCACCTGGCCGTTCTCAAAGAGCATCGCGCTCAGCTTGGCGTAGAGCGCGCCGCCGGAGCCGCTCTGGGCTGTATTGGCACGCAGGGTGGTCTCCTTCCACTGGGCCGGACTCTGCTTCAGATACGCGCCGCCGCCCTCACCGGACGCCGTGTTGGAGAGCACGCGGTTGGCGGTCAGTTTGGCTGCGCTGAAATTGACCAGATAGAGGCCGCCGCCGCTGATGGCGACATTGGCGCTGATCTCGTTTTTGTTCAGGCTGGACGAACTGGCGTCCAGAGCAAAGCCACCGCCCGCGGCTGTGGCCGTATTGTCTGTCACCCGATTCGAGACGACGTTGGCGTCGGGCGCGGCCCGCAGATAGAATCCGCCCCCGTCCGCGGCCCGGTTGCCGCTGACGATATTGCCGGTCACGCCGGTCTTGGCCGCATAGATGTAAAAGCCGCCGCCCTGGGTGGCGCTGTTCTCCCGCACGACATTGCCCTCGACCGCGCCGCCGGCGCTGTCCAGATAAAAGCCGCCGCCGGCGCTGGCGCTGTTGCTGCTGACCGTACTGCTCAGCACCCGGGTCAGGCTGCTCTCCTGGGTTGGCCCCAAATAGATGCCGCCGCCCGAGGGCGCGGTGTTGCCGTCCACCAGACTCTGCTCGACGGTGGCTTTGCTGGCCTCGGCATAGACACCGCCACCGCCAACCGCGGCCGTATTGCCGGTAATCGTACTGCGGATCAGGGCTGCCGAACTTTCATCCGTGCCGGCCAGCGCAAAGTGAACGCCGCCGCCCCGGTCAGCCCGGTTGCCGCTGATCGTCGCCGAGATGATTGTGCCCAGGCTGCCCGCGCCGTAGGCCACCCCGCCGCCATCCGCGGCTGTGTTGTCGCGCACGATGACCGACGACAGGTGGGCTGCGCCCGTGGCCAGATAGACGCCGCCGCCGCGCTGGGCTTTGTTGCCGTAGATGATCACATTGCTGAGCACGGGCGAGCTGCCGAAAAGATAGAGACCACCGCCCTCACCGTTCATCCCCCCCGCGCTGGCATCGCCCCCGGTCAGTTGAATGTCGAAAAGCTCGGGCGCAATGGTTTTCGTGATAACCATTGCCCGCCCGCGGCCGCCCGCGTCAAAGAGCACCGGATATTTGGCCGGGAAGGGATACTCCCAATCGCAGTCGTTGACGCCGCTGAAGGAAGATGTGGTGGCGCAGTAGCCGCCCTGAATCGTGACCTGTCGCTCCACGTAGGCGATCTGCGTCAGGCCGTGCCGGGTCTCAACCGTCGTGTATGCGCCCCCGGCTGCTTTGATCAGATCGCCGTCCTCCGCAGCGTCCAGCGCCTTTTGGATCGAACAGGGATTCTTGTAGTCCAGACAGCGCTTGCCCGCGCCGTCGCCGCCGCTGGGCGTGGCGTAGCGGGTCTCACGAAAGGTGTATTCGTCCGCGCCCAGGTCGGCGATTTCGCCCTGCACCCGGCTCTCTGCGTCGAAGTCCGTCGTGACATCCGTGTTCAGTCCGCTCTGAAACGCGGGCGAAATACGTTTGATGTGGAAATCGTTGCTGGCCGGGTCTTTGAAGCCCGGGTCCTCGCCGGGTTTAATGCTTTCGCCCTCGGACCATTCGCCGAAGACAAAGGAAAGCGGGTCTGGAAATGTGCTCACGCCCTCCGTCCCCCAGAGGGTAATGTCAAGCTCGGCCGCGGGCGGATAGAAGGTGGGGATGGGGATGGGAATGGGAATGGGAATCGGCACGAAGGGCACACTGTACATAATGAAAATAATGTGCAGATAGAAGTCACTGACACCGATAACGCCTGTGCCGTTGGCGCTGATGATATTGTCGGTCATCTCAATCGCCGTGCGTCCGAAGATGACCACCCCGCCGGATGTGTTGGCGTGAATCGTATTGTGGCGCATCCGGATCGGGGCTGGTTTGGGCAGGGGGAAGATGAGTGTCGGGTCGAAGGGTGGGGGCTGCAAGGGTGGGATGAGAATGTAGAATTTGAAAACCGGCGGCGTCAGGCGCAGGAAGATGCCGTTGCCGTGGTTTTTGGCCACCACATTGCCGTCGATCTGGGGTTGGCTGCCGTTCCACAGGTGAATGCCCGCGCCGGTGACCACAGGCGCACGATTGCCGATGATCTGGTTGTTGGTGATGCGCATATCGCTCTTGCGCCCGTAGATGCCGCCGCCGCCGCCGGAAATGTCAATTTTGAAGAGGAAGAGGTCCACGTAAATCGGAATGCCTTCGGCCCTGTTGTTCTCGATGCGGTTGAAACTGATCGTCGCCGGGCTGTTGTCTGCAAAGATGCCGCCCCCGGCCCAGGGTGCGAAATTGTCGCGGATGGTGTTGTTCTGAATGGTGGCCGCGCTGCCGTCCAGATAGATGCCGCCGCCGTCCGCCGTGACCGTATGGCCGGAGATTGTGCTGCCGGAAACCGTGGCGTCGCTCTTTTTCAGATAGATGCCGCCGCCGTCGGCTGCGCCGGTATTGTTGCGGACGATTGTGTTCTTGATTTCCGCACCGCTCTCTTTGATGTAAATGCCCCCACCCGCAGCGTTGGCGCGGCTGTTTTCGATCAGGCTGTCCAGCAGCACGGGCTTGCTGAACCTGTCCACAAAGAGTCCGCCGCCTCTGCCGATGGCCGTGCAGTTGCGCATCTGAATGTTGCGCAAAGTCACACTGGACTGTCTGATATAGACACAGCCGCCCGAGGGTGCGCGGCCATTGACCAGTTCCAGATTCTCCACCGTCGGTGCGGTCTGCTCGGTGATGCGCAGGAGTGGTCCCGCGTTGGCCGCGTCCAGCGTTGTGGGGTAGGCGACCGGGTCCAGCACAGTCATATCCGTACTCCAGCCGCCCTGGATGGTCAACTTCACCTGCAAATTCACTGTGGAAACGCCGCAGTAGCCGCTGACCCGGACCACATCAGCTTTGCGTGCGCTGGCGTTGATGGCCGCCTGTAGGGTCGTATAGTCCTTGCCATTGGGATGGGGCAGCCCGTCGTCGTAGACTTCGCTGAGCAGGTTGACCCGGCAGGCGCTGGTATGCAGCACTTCTCCGGCCCGGGACCCGGCCGCGCTGCCTGTGTACATCAATTGCAGAAAAGTCGTGTCGTCGCTGGCCGTGTCGGACTGAGCCGGGTCAAGACCGGGTGCGCTCACCGCGACCCGATTGACCATTTGCAGCAGCGACTGGGGCGGGGGCACGCCCTGGGCCTGGACCCGCAGCGTAACCGCCACCACTTCTTCCGGGCCAATCGTGCCCAGGCCACAGGAGAGCGGGGCCAAATGGCAGACCCCTCGGCTGCTGGCGATGGAGATGGCTGTCAGGCCGGCGGACGGATCCCCGGGCAGGAGGTCCTGCAAGGAAACATCGGCAACCGCTGTCGGGCTGTGATTGGCAATGCTGATGACATACGTAAAGCCGAGGCCATCGGCCACAATGCGCTCGGACGGCTGTTGGGTCAGGTAGAGGCCGTTGGCGTAGCGCTGCTCGTAGGCCCCGGCGTCCACGGCAAAAGCCCGCAGCCGGGGCACACCCGCCAGGTCCGTGGCGATCCCGTTCCAGCCGAAATCCGTCGCCGTCGCCACACCCGCGTCAAAGGCCGCGGAGCTGCGTTTGATCTGGTAGTTACCGCTGGCCGGGTCTACAAATTGGGGATCGCCAAAGAGATGGATACTGAAGTCACCGAAAAGGTCTTTGCCCCAATGACGAATGCTGTTGTTCCACCAGAGATTGTTCGTGCCGTCCACGCTGTTGGCAGGATTGCCCTCTACGCCCACCTCGTGGTTCGCCACAATGCTGTTGAGCATTGTCAATTGGCTGCCCAGGCCAAAGACCGATACGGCTGTATTGCGCCCATCGCCGTCCAGATTCTGGTGCTGGTTGTCGGCGATAGTCGTGTGGATCAGGCTCAGGTCCGTGCCGGAGATCGCAATTGCGCTGCCCAGTGTGATGGAGATGCCGATGCGGTTCTGCACGATCAGATCGTTGATCAGCGCCAGCTTGCCGCCCACAATATAGAAGCCGCCGCCGTCGCCTGAGGCCGAATTGCCGCTGACAATATTGGCGGTCAGCGTGCCGGTCACCTCCTGCATATACAGCCCGCCGCCGTTGTCCACGTGGGCCTTTGTCTCAAATTGCGGCCCCGGCTCGATGATTGTGGGCGGATCCGTGCCTTCGATCACAACCCGATCCTCGACGATTGCCAGCAGACGGGTGATTGTCTCGTAGGGGATTGTATTGTTGGTCACCCGGTTGCCGGAGAAATTCAGGGCAGCCGTGCCGATCAGGTAGCCACCCGCGCCCACACCGACCGCCCGCCCCCGGGCAACCGTCGTCGCCAGGGAGGATCGGTTCTGATCGATTGTATTGTCGGAGACGACAGCCGCGGTGCTGCCCAGCAGAAAGCCGCCGCCCTGACCGGCCACATTTTTGCTGATTGTGTTGCCCTGCAAATGGCTGGCATCGCCCAACACATACAGCCCACCGCCGCTGGTCGTCGCGCTGTTCTCGGTGAACGACGTAGCGCTGACCGTCACGCTCAGCCCGGCAGAGGCGTACAGGCCGCCGCCGTTGACCGCTGTATTGCTCTGGAAGACGCCGTTCTGAACGGTTGCGCTACCGCCGAGCGCGGCGATACCCCCTCCGCTGCCAAAGGATGAGCCGTTGCCGCTGAATCTGCTCTTGCCGGTCACCAGCACCTGGCTGTCGCTGGCGTACAGACCGCCGCCATCAAAGACCGCCTGGTTTTTGTCCAGAATCACATCGGTCAGGGTGACTGTGCCGCTGTATACGGCCAGCCCGCCACCGTTGGCGGAGAGAGTGGCGGCGGCTCTTGCGCCGTAATTGCTCACCCCCTCCCAGCCTCCCCCATTCCAGGGGAGGAGTCGATCCGGCTCCTCCCCTGGAATGGGGAGGGGTAGGGTGGGGTGGCTCTCACCCCCACCCAACCTCCCCCAAAGTGGGGGAGGAGTCGATCCAGTTCCCTCCCTGGAATGGGGAGGGGTAGGGTGGGGTGGCTCAACAGCTACGTTTTGGAGCAGCGCGTATACGCTCTCCAGGGCATAGCCGGCCAACGGCGGTGTGCCGCTACTGCTGCTCGCCCCGGCCCGTTGGCCCTGGGCCGCCTGGCCCAGGGCGCTGTTGCTGACAGTCACCCGGGCGCTGTCGCCGTTGTTGGTGGTGATGGGATCGTAGAGGTCCTGACCCAGAATCTCCACTGTATCGGTGAAGGTGCCCTCCTGCGAGGGGATGGCGTTGATCGTCAGTTTGGCGCTGCCGCCGTTGGCCAGCGCGGTGACGCTGAAGATGCCTGTGGCCGGGTCAAATGTGCCGCCGTTGGCCGTGTGGGAGAGGTAGAGCAACTGGCTGGGCAGCACATTGCGGGCCTGCACATTGGAGGTCGGCTGGGGTCCGTTGTTTTGCAGGGAAATGTCAAAGGCGACGGGTTGAAAAGGCCGGGGGTCCCGCGGGCTGACGTCGACGCTGAGCGCCAGTTCGGCGGCCAGACCGGCCTGGTTATCGGCCACCCGCGTGCTCTGCGCCAGACTGAGCGCGCCGCCCTCCACGAAGAAGCCGCCGCCGCTGCCGTTCATGGCTATGTTCGTGGAGATCGAGCCGCCGTACACGTTGACGACGCTGTCGCGCATATAGGCTGCGCCGCCGTTCAGCCCAGCCTGGTTGAAATCCAGAATGGCCGGGCTGAGTGTGGCCCTGCTCCCCGCCAGGTATAACGCGCCGCCGTGGGCAGAGGAGTGGTTCTGGGCCAGCGCACCGCCCGTCACGTTCAGCGTGCCCGTTATCACAGCCACGGCACCGCCATTGGCAAACGCCAGATTCTGGCTCAGGCCGCTGTTGGCGATGGTAAGCGTGCCGGTCACCACATAAAGCGCGCCGCCCTCCCCCACGGCGGTACTGTTCGAGATGACGGTCATACTCTCCAGGACCACACTGCCGCCGCTGGCATAGAGCGCGCCGCCGTTACCCACCAACACCCGGTTATTGAAGAGGGAGGCACCGTCCGTAAAGCGCAGGTCGCTGTCCTGGGCATAGATGGCGTTGGCGTTGCCCAGGTGATCGCTCACCGTTGCCCCGATGAAGATAGCCGTGGCGTTCAACACAAAGAGGCTGCTGCCCCGGCCTGTGGTCGTGCGGTTTTCCTGCAGAAGCGTGCCCACGCCGAAATGCAGCGAGCCGCGGTCGGCATAGGCCGCGCCGCCATCGCCGCCCGCGCGGTTGTCGCTGATTGGAGCGCCGTGGAAGATGACAGTGCCGCCCCTGGCGTAAACGCTGCCGCCCTTGCCTGTGGCCTGATTGTTGGAGAGGGGGGTGTTGTCCAGCGTGACCGCACCACTGCCCGCCACAAAGAGAGCGCCGCCATCGCCTGTGGCGCTGTTGCCAACCAGGGCCGAGTTGGTGAGGAATACCTGGCCCCGGCCCACATAGAGCGCACCGCCCTGGACCCCCCGGTTGCCGGTCAGTGTCATCTGCTCCAGGCGGACCGTTGCGCCGCCGCCCACCAGCAGAGCGCCGCCATTGCCGTTCAGACCGGCAGCCCCCGCGTTGCCGTTGGTTACACGGAAGCCCCGCACGACGACTGCGGCTGTGCCGGTGATGACGAGTCCCCGCCCCCCATTGGCCGGATCGATGACCGAAGGTGTGGCGAAGTTCGGCGATCCGAAAAAGCCAGACCCATAGCCGCCTTCAACAGTCACCGGCTTGTCCACGTAGACAACCTGGGACAGCCCAGCTTTGCTGTTGAGAGCGCTGTAATTGCCTTGGGCTACGGCGATTATGTCGCCGCCGGAAGCTACATCGATGGCGCGCTGAATAGTGGCGCAGGGGTAACTGCGCTCCTGGCAATCCAGGCTGTCATCGCCGCCGGGTCCGGTTACATAGCGGATCGTCGCACTGCTTGCTGGTTGGGAGATTTCCGGCGGTGTGGCTTGGGCCAGACGAGTTACTGCAGCCAGCAGCCAGAGTAGCGTGAATGCCAGGAGGATGGCAGAACCGATGGGTAACGGACGGTACATAGCGTGTAAAAGGTGCTTCAGCATTGCAGGTCCTCGACCAGGAAAAGCGGCCGCTCCTTGCGAATAGCACGCCGACATCATGAGTCGGCCAGCACACGCGCAGGATGAGTGTACCGCACTTAGCCTTCAATGCAAAGCGTATTTATGCTTAAGCGCCTATTCCCCTACCAGCGGCAACCAGATATCCGGCTCCTGTGTCTCCTCTATAGCCTCTTTCGCCGCCTCCACACCGACAATCGTGTCTGCCGATCTGTCGGCGCTAACCAGCGGCAGATAGTACAAGCGGGGAATCTCTGCGGACCCAACGCCATTGAAGCTGATGTAGGGCAGGAAAATCCGCTCACCCCCATCCCGCACCCCAATTACCACCCACGCGGCGGGCTGCACAGAACCGTCGGTATACGAGAGCGCTGTAATTGTCAACGGCTGGCGGCTGCCGATGACTGCATCGACCGGAATCGTCACCGTCAGCGGAATGAATGTGCTTGTGCTGCCCGGCACAGGGACAATCGCAGGCAGATCGGCCAGTGTCCACGCGCCCGCGCTTGCACCTCCCGCTGTTTCCACGCCGAACGTCCCCACCAATTGATAACTGTCGGCCAGAGGGCCTAGATTGACCAGCAGCGCCGAAAAGTTGACCCGGCTGCCGGGCACGCCCACCACTTGGCCGGGCAGGAATAGCCGGGCGTCGTAGCGAAAGAAGCTGCCCTGCACTGTCACCGGCCCGCTGACCAGCGCGCCCAGGCTTGTGCCAGGGGGCAAAGTGACCTTATCCGCGTTGGCAATGAACTGTCCGGCAATGAAGATCAGCCCCTTATTGTCCAGCAGGGAAAGCTCACCGCCGGGCCCCACAGCCAGGAAGAAAACCCCATCCAGATTAATAGCGCCGGGGCCCAACCCGTTTAGCTCCACCACAGCCAGGGTGCCGCCGCTGATGGTCAGATCACCCCCGGCGATGACCGTCCCCGGCCCGGAGAGGGAGATGAGGGGCGGCGGGCCTGTGCTGGTATCCCCCGTGCCGAGGAAGATGTCGCCCTT
>JAHDWH010000095.1 GCA_023384455.1 Caldilineaceae bacterium
CCAGGAGTAGATTCCACTGCAAAATGGGTGTGGCGAGTGCGTCGCACCCTGGGCCCTAGCAGTTATTTTCAGATGGGCTGCAACTGCATCTCGGCGACCAGACGTCGGAAATGTTCGCCCCGTTCTTCAAAGTTTTTGTAGCCATCGTAGCTTGTACCGCCGGGTGAGAGCAGTACAACAGTGCCGGGCCGGGCCATATGGGCTGCCAGACGCACTGCCTCTTCCAGTCGGGTTACAATGGCCGATTCCGGTGGCGTCACCCGGCGAAATGCCGCCCAATCCCGCACTTTCTGAACAATCATTGGGCCGGCCTGACCAAAGCCGATGAGAAAGTTGACCCGACGCAGGGTTTCTTCGGCGAAATCGTCCCAGGGCAGATTTTTGTCTTTGCCCCCGGCCAACAGCACAAGCGTCTGTTCCCCCGGCGCAAAGACGCGCAGACCGGCGATGGCCCGTTCCGGCGCGGTGGCGATGCTGTCATTGATCCACATGACCCCGCCCAGCCGGGAGACCTCTTCCAGCCGGTGGGGCACGCCGGTGAAGCTGGTGGCTACACTGCGCATCGCCTGGTGACTGGCTCCCGCCGCGTGGCTGATGGCCGCCGCCGCTAACAGATTGCTGATGTTGTGGTCGCCCCGCAGCCGCACTTCGCCCCGGGAGCAGATGGGTTCGCCTGCGCAGATCAGTTGATCGTCCTCCAGCCAGGCCCCCGCGGTCAACGGGGTCTGACGGCTGAAAAAAACAGGCGACAGGGGTAGGGCCGCCAGCCCTTCCCGCTGGCTCGTCAACAGTTCATCCAGCCCCCATTCTTTGGGGATTCGGCTGCGTATTTCTGCGGGAATAGCATCCCCCAGCCGCTGGGTTACCCCGTCGTCCCCGCTCAGAATTACGCTGCTCTCCGGGGAGAGATAGCGCAGCAGGTTGAATTTGGCATCGGCATAGGCGGTCATGGAAGGATGGCGGTCCAGATGGTTGGGCGTAATGTTGAGGATGGCGGCCACATCGGGCCCCTTCCCTGCCAGCGTTCCGTAAGCGATAGCCGGATCGAATATCTCCAGTTGAAAGCTGCTCAACTCCAGCACAATCAGATCGTTTTCCCCCACTTCATCCAGCCTGTCCAATAGAGGTGTGCCGATATTGCCCCCTATGTGGACCGTCCGCCCTCCATCGACAAAGGTGCGCCGCAACATTGCGCCCACCAGTGTAGTGGTGGTGGTCTTGCCGCTGCTGCCGGTAATCCCAATCACCGGGCAGGGGGCCAACTGGAGGGTGAGCAGGCTGTCGTTGCTCAGACGAATCCCCCGGCGGACCGCCTCCTGGACGATGGGCAGTTGGGGGGGCACGCCGCCGCTCAGACAGAGCAGATCGCAGCCATCCAGCAGAGAGAGAGGGTGGCCGCCCAGGGCCAGGGAGACGGGTAACCCGTTGAGCGCGGCCAACTCGGCCCCCAGCTTTTGCGCGGGCGCGGCATCGCTTACGGTGACATTGGCCCCCGCGGCTACAAAATAGCGGCACAGGGCCAACCCCTGGCGGGCCAGCCCCAAAATCAGAATATTCCGGTTATGGAAGTTGAACATCAATTCCATCCTCTCTTGTAACTACTCAGGCTCAGGGTGCGACGCACTCGCCACACCCGTTTTGCAGTGGGAATCTACTCCTGGCGAGTGCGTCGCACCCTAAGTAGTTACCCTCTCTTACAAAAGAGCCAGGGCGACCCCCAGCATTCCGCTCAGCACACTCACCAGCCAAAAGCGCTCCTTCACCTGTGTCTCGCTCCAGCCGATTAACTCGAAGTGATGATGCAGCGGTGCCATCTTTAAGATACGAACATCCCGGCCCAGATAGCGGCGGCTCAGTTTGGCCGAAGCCACCTGTAGCATCACCGAGGCTGTCTCCACTACAAAGATAAAACCCACAATCGGCAGAAGCAGCCACTGACCGGTCATCAATGCTACCAGGGCCAGGGTTGCACCTAATGGCAGGCTGCCTGTGTCCCCCATAATCAGCTCTGCAGGGTGGGCGTTGAACCAGAGAAAGGCCAGCAGCGCGCCGACGATTGTAAAGCAGAAGGCGGCCAGATAGCTCTGTTTTTGCAGAAAAGCGATGACGCCGTAGGAGGCAAAGGCGACCGCTGTGGTGCTGCCGGCCAGACTGTCCAGCCCATCGGTCAGGTTCACCGCATTGCTAAAGCCGACAATTACAAAAATGGCAATGGGAATAAAAAAGATACCCAGGGAAAAGAACTCCGGTCGGCCTGGAATGCCCACGTAGTCCAAATCGGGCGGGCCAAAGTAGAGCACGCCGGTCAGAATGGCCGCAAAGACAAATTGGAAGATACTCTTTGTGCGGGCGCTCATCCCTTCGCCCCGCCCCCGAATGCCTTTGATCCCCTGCCAATCGTCCACAGCCCCCAGCAGGGCATAGGTTGCCACGCAAAAGAAGAGCAGCAGTGTGCTCTGGCCCACGAAACTGAAACCGGCCAGCTCGGCCAGATTGAGAACGCCGGTGATCAACAGCACCGGCAGCACAAAGAGCACCCCCCCCATTGTGGGTGTCCCGGTCTTGACCAGATGGCTGCCCGGCCCCTCAATGCGGATCTGCTTACCTATTTTCCACCTTTTCAGCAGGCGGATCAGGGGGCGTCCCCACACTACGGCGATAAAAAAGCTGATGGTGCCCAGGGTAAGTGGAAATTCCATAACGCTGCTCTATCCATCTCGTTGGCTGATTTCGGTGACGATGCGATCCATTCCCACGGCCCGGCTGCCTTTGATCAATACCAGATCATCGGGCTGGATGATCTGGGGTAAGTGGCGGATTGCCTCGTCCGCGCCCTCGAACCGATGCAGGTTGGCCGGCGGGTAGCCCGCGGCCAGGGCCTCTTCGCCGATAATGCACCCCAGGCTGCCCACAGTGACCAGCACTTCGGTGGTGGCCGCGGCCCGTATGCCTACCTGCCGGTGGCCTTCGTCGGTAAAGCTGCCCAGCTCCCGCATATCCCCCAGGACAGCCACCCGCCGCCGCGCGCTGCCGTTGCGCAGATCTTCTAGTAGATTGAGCGCGGCCATTGTGCTGGACGGGCTGGCGTTGTAGGTGTCGTCGATGAGGGTGCTGCCGTTGATGCCGCCCACCAGCACCAGCCGCAACTGGCCTGTGCTGCGCTGCAAACCTGTGGCGATCTCCTGCCAGGTCAACCCTTCCACCAGCCCGACAGCCGCGGCCCGCAGGGCCGTATGTACACTGTGACGGCCCAGCAGCGGCACTTTGACGTAAAGTGAGTCGCTCTTGCCCCGGCCCAGATTGTGGTGAAAGCGGAAACGAATGCCCTCCATCCCCCCGCTCTCAATCTCGTCGGCCCACAGGTCGGCCTCCGGTGTCAGCCCATAGCGGAAGATGCGGGCGCTGGTCATCCCTGCCATCGCCCGCACCCGTTCGTCATCCCAATTGAGAATGGCAACCCCACCGTCCGCCGCCGAGGGCAGGGCCTGAACCAATTCGGCTTTGGCCTGGGCAATGCGCTCAATCGACCCCAACCGTTCCAGGTGGCTGGGGCCAACATTTGTCACCACCCCCACACTGGGCCGGGCCAATTGGCAGAGACGCCGAATCTCTCCCAGCCCGTACATCCCCATTTCCAACACCGAGCGTTCGTTCTGGCTGCCAAGACCGAGCAGGGCCAGGGGCAGCCCCTGCTCGCTGTTCAGGTTGCCCGGATTCTTGTGGGTGACGAAGTGTTGGGCCAACACAGCAGCCGTCAACTCCTTTGTGCTTGTCTTGCCCACGCTGCCTGTAATGCCGATCACCCGCAGGGCCGGGTGCGCCCGGTGCAGCCGTTGAAATGCCCCCAGCCGCTGGATGGCTTCCAGTGTGCTGCCGACGACGTAGACCAGCGGATGGTCCCCGGCGATGGTATCGGGCAGCGCGCCTTCCCCGCGACAATCGACGACCTGGGCGATTCTCTCCCCCAGATGGGCCAGCCCTCGCTCCTCGCAGATGACGGCTGCCGCGCCGTTGCCCAGGGCCTGGCCGACAAAGCGGTGACCGTCGGTCTGTTCCCCGGCAAAGGCCACAAAGAGAGTGCCGGGGGTCACATCCCGACTGTCCAGCAGCGCAGGGCTGACTGGTGTGGGGTCCAGGGCCAGGGGGGGCACACTGCCCGCCAGTGCCTGCCAGACCGTATGTTGGGTGATGACTGTCTCTACCTTTGGTCGTTCTGCCACAACGTTTTGTCCATTTGAAACTGCTCACCCCCACCCAACCTCCCCCACATTGGGGGAGGAGTCGATCCATCTGTAGGTGCGGTTTCTAACCGCACAACAAGGGGTATCCGTTCCTTGTGCGGTTGGAAACCGCACCTACAATAACTGGATTATTCTTATGCACAAGCAGTCCGACCTACCGGTTGCGGGCCAGACGAATATCATCCGGCGGCACATTCAGATGATCCAGCAGCCGCTTGCTGATGCGGCTGAAGAGGGGCCCGGCTGAGTTGGCCGCCCAGCGGCTGATCTTTGGGTCCGGTTTGTCCAGCTTGACCAGCATCACAAAGCGGGGTTCGTCTGCCGGGGCAAAGCCCACAAAGCTGGCAATCGTGCGGTCCAGCACATAGCCTTCCGCGGTGGCAATGTCGGCGGTGCCGCTCTTGCCACCCGCCAGGTAGCCGGGTATCCGCGCCGCCTGGTTGCCCGTCTCGATGACGTGAACCATCATCTCTTTCATCTCCTGCGCGGTGGCCGGGCTGATTACCTGCTGGGCCAACGTGGGCTGGGTAAAGAGAACCGAATCCCCGTGTACCCGGGCCTCCACCAGATAGGGGCGCATCCGCTTGCCCTGGTTGGCAATCGCCGCCACCGCGCTCACCATCTGAATCGGTGTGACCGCAATACCCTGCCCAAAGCTGTTGGTGCCCAGGTCCGACAGACTCCAGTTGACCGAGCCGGGTTTGTTGACCAGCCCCGGCACTTCGCCGGAGATGTCGATGTTTGTGTCTGCGCCAAAGCCAAAACGGGCCACATACTCGTAAAACTTCTCTTTGCCCAGACTCTGGGCAATCTGGACGGTTACCACATTGTTGGAGACGGCCAGGGCATCGGCCACCGCCAGTTGACCCAGTGCATTGCGCCCGCTGTTCTGGATGGTCCGCTCACCGATGACAACTGTGCCTGTGTCGGTAAAAATGGTTGTAGACTCGACCATCCCTGCATCCACCGCCGAGGCTACGGTTATCACTTTGAAAATCGATCCCGGCTCGTACTGGGCGCTGATGGTGGCGTTGGTAAAGGTTGCGGGGTCGGCTGTCTCGTAGCGATTGGCGTCAAAGGAGGGGTAGTTCGCCATCGCCCAAATGGCCCCGGTTACGGGGTCCATCACAATCACCGATCCCGATTCTGCCCCATAGAAGCGCACACCTTCCGCCAACTCCTCTTCTACAAGCCACTGGATGGTTCTGTCAATCGTCAGAACCAATCCTTTTTCGCTGCCCGAGGGCAGGAATTTGCGCTGCTGCTCTGTCAACACCGTGCGGGGGGAAAGAGTTCCCGCGGGCAGGCCGACGCCGCTGCTGGGCAAAAAGCTGTTGTAGTACCGTTCCAGCCCCAGAACCGGTTTCCGCTCGGCATTCAAAAAGCCGATGACCTGGCTGGCCAGGCTGGCCTGGGGGTAGAAGCGTCGGGGCTGGGCGTGGACGAAAACATTGCCCAGGGGCAGCAGACTTACATCCGTCGAATCGTCCGCACTGGCTTCGTCCCTGACTTTTGCATCGATCAGCGCCCGGCCCAGATGGAAAGGCACATCCGAAGCCAGCACCACATATTCGGCTTTGGGATTGGCGGCCAGCCGGTTCCACACCTGCTCTGCCGGAATGCCTGCCACCTGGGCCAGACGCTGGGCGAGACTCTCCCATTCTTCCGGGAGGATATTTTTGGGTGTGGCGGTGATCCGATAGGTGAAGCGGTCACCGGCCAGCAGGACGCCGTCCCGATCCACAATTACGCCCAGGGGTGTGGTGTCGTCCACTGTGTAGCGGGTGTCCACACCGGTGCGGGCCGGTGTATATTCGCTCCACGTGCGCAGTTGCATATCCAGCAGCCGCAAGGTCAGCAGACCCATCAGCAGCACAACCAGAGCGATTACCACTTGCAAGCGCCAGGAGCCTTGCATTGAGAAGCCCGCGGGGGGTGATGTGGCCGGTAACTGCTCACCCCCACCCAACCTCCCCCACTTTGGGGGAGGAGTCGATCCAGTTCCCTCCCTGGAATGGGGAGGGGGGTCTGCTCCAATGGCAGACGCGGCCGGGGGTGATCCACCGACCGCCTTCTTCTGAACGACTCTGTTGTTGGTTGCCATCGCTCTTGTCCTAGCGGTCAGAACTTCCAATCCACAAATAGCCAGACAGATCGATCTTTGCCCATTGGCGGGCGAAGCCAGCAGAGATGGCCTCTCCCATCTCCTGAATGCTCTGACCCCAACCCCGCCAACTGACCTTCCATTCTTCCCACACAGCGCCCAGATCACCGGGCAATCCGAGGCTGGCGTTATCCATCTGAACAGACCACAACGGCGTCTCTATCTGCGCCATCTGCCCGGCAGCAGCCACTGCACTCTTCCGGGGCGCGCCGCTGCTTTGGGGTGTCACATAGCGCCGGTGCAGCACGGGGACAAAACCCGCGGCTACTGCCTCGCTCTGCACCCGTTCCAGAGTGGTAAAGTGGCTGATCTCCCAGAGCAGTTGGGCATTCTCCTGTTCGATCATTTGGTACTGGTTGCGCAGCTCCGCCACATTCAGCTCGGCCTGGCTGATCTGAAGGGCGACCCACACCTGAAGCAGTGCCAGCCCTGTCACAGCCGCCAGTATCAGCAGCCAGAGCAGATACTCCCGGAAGGTGCGGGGCAGGGGCAGCCTTTCCAGCGAGGAGAGGCCGGCCCAGCCCGACAGCCGGGGCAGTGCGTCGGTCAGGTTGCGGGTAATATCCACAGAAACAGAGGGCAGTGTGCTGTGTTGAAACATCGACAGATTCCTTCTAGGGCTTCTCTGCTATGCGCAGTTTGGCAGAGCGGCTGCGTGGATTGCGGGCGATCTCCTCAGCGCTGGCGACCAGCGGACGTTTCGTCAGTACACTTAATTGGGGTGTGCGCTCCCGTCTCCCGTAGATGCTGGACGGGTCCGGCGCGTAGTCCCGGCTTTCTTCCCGCATCCACAGCTTTACAATGCGGTCCTCCAGGCTGTGAAAGCTGATCACTGCCAGCCGCCCGCCGGGTTTTAGCAGGGCCAGGGCCTGAACCAACACCCGCTCCAACTGGCCCAGTTCGTCGTTGACCGCAATGCGCAGGGCCTGAAAGGTCCGGGTGGCCGGGTGGATGCGCTGGCCCTTGCGCCCGCCCACGGCCTTTTCAACCAGAGCGGCCAACTGGGCTGTCGTGCGGATGGGCCGCCGCTCCACAATCAGCCGGGCGATACGACGGCTCATTCGTTCTTCGCCGTAGGTAAAAATCAGATCGGCGATGGCCGTCTCATCCAGCCGGTCGAGCAGATCGCTTGCGCTCTCACCGCTGGTGGGGTCAAAGCGCATATCCAGGGGTCCATCCTGGGCAAAGGCGAAGCCCCGTTCTGGTGTTTCCAATTGAAAGCTGCTCAGCCCCAGATCGAGCAGCACCCCATCCACCGGTGCAAAGGCGTGGCGCTCGGCCACCTCGGCCATCCGTTCAAAGGCTGTGTGGACCAGCAGTAACCGCCCCTGGCCGATTGCCTGGCTCAATCTCTCCTGCACCCGGCGGATGGCTGCCGGGTCGGCGTCCAGCCCCATCACCTGTCCGTCTGGCCCAGAAGCCTGCAAAATGGCTTCCGTATGGCCGCCGCCGCCCAGGGTCCCGTCAATGTAGCGGCCACCGGATTTCACCGCCAACCCTTCCAATGACTCGGCCAGCAGTACAGGCAGATGCAACGCACCGGTGGGATCCGCAGGTGTGGCGCTCATCAGACCCCCAGGGCCTCAAAGATGGCTCCGTCCAGATCATCACTCTCCAGGGGGGCCAATACTTGGGCCTGCCACTGGCCGGGATTCCACAGCTCAATGTGGGTATCCACCCCAGCCACTACAATTTCTGTCTCAATGCGGGCATACTCCCGCAGGCGCTGGCTGATCAGAATGCGCCCCTGCTTGTCCTGGCTCAAATCTTCGGCAGCGCTGAAGAGTGCCCGGCGCAGCAGGGCCGACCGGGGATCGGTCAGGGGCAGCGCGCTGACTTTGGCCGACACCCGCGCCCATTCGTCCAAAGGCATAAGCAGAAGGCAGTTGGCCGTGGGGTTGCGCGTCACAACCATTCCCTGCTCCAACTGCTCCCGATACTTGGCAGGAATGGTCAGGCGGCCTTTGCTATCCAGATTGTGGCTGTATTCCCCGAGGAACACGGAGAGCCTCATTTGGTGGTTTGGGATGGGAGTGCGTAAATATGCTGAATTTGAGAGAAGTGATTTGTCTTTTTTGGACAAATTTTACCAAAATTAGAACAGGTGTTCGCAATTTCCCACTTGCGGGTGCGAAATCAGTCTAAAATAGGGTTGTTCTCCCACTTCCTCCCACTTTGACCAATAATTAATTCATAATTGCACCCCTGATTTTGGTTTATTTTTTGGGATAAGCAATGATCTTATTTGGTAATTCAGATGGGCGGATGTTTTTGTGGAATGGGAGGGGTAGGGTGGGGTAGCTGAACAGGTATGCTCCGGGGTGGATAGTGGCAAGCACGAAAAGGCCGGAGCAGCTTGTGGGCTGATCCGGCCTTCGAGGGATATGCGGTTGACACTTCGGGACGCAACTGCTCACCCCCACCCAACCTCCCCCACTGTAGGGGAGGAGTCGATCCAGTCCCCTCCCTGGAATGGGGAGGGGTAGGGTGGGGTGGCTGAACAGTTACTTCGGGACAGGCTAGGCGACGACGATTTCGCTCTCTTCGACTACTGCTTCCTGGCGGCGCTCCACTTCCCGGATGACGGTGACCCGATTGTCGTGGGCCATTTCATAGGCTTTGACTTCGGCCATCTGTTCGGCGCTCATACCTTCCATCAGGGCGACAATCTCCCGGGCGGTCATCGTATCGTATTCGGCCAGGGGCGCAACCCACTCTGTCTCACCGGCCTGCACCACTTCCTGGTCGATCTTGCGGCTGAGCGCTTCGATTTCGGCGCTGAGTTTGATGATGCGCTCCCGGCTGGGGATGCCCAGCCGTTCCAGCACCTTCTCCACCTGGCTCTCCATCTCATTCTCGGCTTTGGCTTCGGAGCGGCGCAGTTGTTTGGTAAAGCGCTTCTGGGCCTTCTCGACTTCCTTCTCGGCTTTCTTCACCTGCTTCTCTACGCCTTTGCGGGCGTTTTTTACCTGGCGCAGGGTGGCGGCTTCCATCTTTTCGCCCCGGTGTTCGGCGTCGGACACCATCTTGCACCCCCGCTCCAGGATGGCTTTGGCCTCGTCGTAGGCCAATCCCAGCAGACCGGCATAGGTCAGGGCTACTTTGCGGCTTGTCTTTTGCGCCAGCTTCAGGTTGTCTTCCACGGCTTCCTGGGCATTGCGCAGGTCGATGTTGCGTACATCCAGCTTGACTTCCATTGTGTTTCTCCTATTGAATGGCCGGACAAGGCCGGTGCTTTCCTCAAATTTCAATGACGCAGCGCGTTACATCCAAATCATAACACACTGCGTCATGACTGTCAAGAGGGAAAATGTTTGCGAATTCATAGAAAGACATCGCCTGCAAAGAAGGTGAACTCTCCCGCAGAGGCGCAAAGACGCAGAGATATTCAGGGGAGAAATCTGTTTTTATCCGTGTTCATCCGTGGCTAAAATGGCTTTCTGCAGTAGAGTCATAGAAACAGATTGAACAGATGTGCGACTCGTGGTAGAATCCCGCTATGAAATACGAACTCCCCGAACGGGTGCAACACAAACTCGACGAACTGCCCGAACAGCCCGGCTGCTATCAGATGCTGGACGAAAAGGGCGGTATTCTCTACGTGGGCAAGGCGCTGGTCCTGCGCCAGCGGGTGCGCAGCTATTTCCAGCCCTCGGCTGTCCACGTCCCCCGCATCCAGGAGATGGTGGGCAAAGTGCGGGACATCACCTGGTGGGTGACGCGCACGGAGATGGAAGCGCTGGTGCTGGAGAACGACCTGATCAAGCGCCACCAGCCCCGCTACAATGTGATGCTGAAGGACGACAAACAGTATCCGTACATCAAAGTCAACTGGCAGAACGACTTCCCCAAAGTGGAACTGGTGCGCCAGATGACCGACGACGGTGCCCGCTACTACGGCCCCTTCACCGGCGCACGCTCGGTCTACCAGACCCTGGAAGGGCTGCGCCGGGTCTTCCCCTATCTGGACTGCGAGCGCAAGATCGACGGCCAGGACGCCCGGGCCTGCCTCTACTACGATATGAAATTGTGCGGTGGCCCCTGTATCGGCGCCCAGAACCGGGCCGAATATCGGGAGGGCATCCAGCAGTTTATGGATTTTATGGAGGGGGAGACCGACGAGGCCCTGACCCGGCTGGAAAGTCAGATGCAGAACGCGGCCGAACTGTTCAACTTTGAGCTGGCTGCGGTCTATCGGGACCGCATCAAAGCGGCCCAGCGCATTGTGGCCCAGCAGCAGGTGGTGGGCGTCTCCCACGAAGACGAGGATGTGGTCTCGATTGCCCAGGACGTAAAGAGCGCGGATACGGTTGTGCAGGTGCTCTTTGTGCGCAAGGGACGGCTGACCGGTAAGGAGAATTTCGTGCTGGAAGGGGCGTCGGTGGTGGAATCCAACGACGAGACACTGGGCGCGCTCATCGGCACATTCATCCAGCGCTACTACGACGCAGCCGCGGTCATCCCCCCCCGCATCCTCGTCCAGTTTCTGCCCGGCGACCATAAATTATTGGAGGCGTGGCTACGTCAGAAGCGGGGCGGCCGTTTTGAACTGCGTATGCCCCAGCGGGGCAAGAAGCGCAATCTCATCGACCTGGCCGAGCGCAACGCGGCCGAGCATCTGCGGGTGCAGCAGGCCCAGTGGGCCGTGGATACCAACCGCCAGACCCAGGCCATCGCTGAATTGCAGGAGAGCCTGCAACTGGCCCAGACCCCCTCCCGCATCGAATGTTTCGACATCTCCACATTGCAGGGGACGAATACAGTCGGGTCGATGGTCGTCTTTGCCAAAGGCGCGCCGCTCAAATCGGCCTACAAGCGCTTCAAAATCCGGGGCAAGGGCAGCCAGGGCGAGCCGGACGACTTCGCCAGTATGCGGGAGATGTTGCGTCGTCGCTTCCGCCGGGCCGTGGAGGAGAAGGAGGCCGATCCTGGCGACAAGGCCCGCAGCAGCGACGACCAGTGGCGCATTCTGCCCGATCTGGTGATTGTGGACGGGGGCAAAGGGCAGTTGGGTATCGCCGTAGAGGTGTTGGAGGAGTTCGATCTGCTGGATCGGGTGCCGCTTGTGGGTCTGGCGAAACGGGAGGAGGAGGTCTTTCTGCCCAAACGCAGCGACCCCCTCTGGTTGAAACGGGGCAGCCAGGCCCTCTATCTGGTCCAGCGCATCCGGGACGAAACCCACCGCTTCGCCATCACCTATCACCGCAACCTGCGGGGCAAAGGCCAGGTGCGCAGCGCGCTGGACGATGTGCCCGGCATCGGCCCCACCCGGCGCAAGGCGCTCCTCCAGTTTTACAGCGGGGACATCGAGCGTATCCGCGCCGCCACCCTGGAGGAGTTGGCGGCTGTACCGGGGATGAACAAGCGGGCGGCCCAGGCGGTGAAGGAGCATTTGTGATGAGTATCAATCGGATTGCCGCGGCCAATAGCCAGGCGGTAAAGGTGCGGGACTTCATCGCCGATATGCCTTTTTGGAAGGCTGTGCCCCGGGGCGAAGTCCTGGACCTGATCGCCCACGAAACCCGGATGGTGGACTTTGCAGACGGCAGGACGCTTACCCGTCAGGATGAGGAGTGCGAGTATCTCTACTACATCCTGAGTGGTCAAGTGCGGCTGGAGCGCTGGCGTCCAGGGGCAAACCCAACTGGCGGCAGCAGCCCTGGCCCGCTGGTACAGATTCTGGAACGCACGGTCAATCCAGGCTATCTGGTGGGCCGTTTCGCGCTGACCTATAATCTGCCCTATACCTCCACAGCCACGGCTGTGGGGGATGTAAGTACGCTGGCTTTTCCCACATCCGCCTTCGAGCGGCTCATCTACCGCTACCCGGCCCTGCGCGGCCAACTGATCCCCCAATCGATTGTCAACCGGCTGCGTACGATGCCCCTTTTTGTTCGGGTGGGGCTGATCTCTCTGAGCTATCTGGCCGAAGAGGTGAAGGGGATGTCTGTGGAGAAGGGGACGACGATTTACACCCACGAGCATCCGGGAGAGACGCTCTATCTGATCGAACGGGGCCAGGTGGAGTTGGCCCATCACCGGCAAGCCAACGAACGCTGCAAGCTGGGCACGGGCAACGCCTTTGGCTTTCCCGGTTCGCTTGGGGGAAGCAGTAATGGGGGGAATAGTGCTGGGGTACAGGCGTATGGGCATTGGGCCAAAGCCACCGCGGCCACGATACTTTTCTGCCTGCCCTGGCCGAGCATTCAGAAGTTGGCCGGGCGCTATTCTCACGTAGCCAATCCCGCCATCCAGCGCAAATGTCTGGAGGCTATCCAGGCCATCTCTGTCTTTGACAAGTTGGATGAACCCCAGAAACGCAATCTGGCCGGCTATTGTACCTTTCAGCACATTCCCCAACACCATCTGATTATGCAGCAGGGGGATCTGGGGGACAGTATGTGGGTGCTGCTGGAGGGCAGCCGGGCGGTGCTGATTGCGCTGGATGGCAGCGCTCCCCTGCCCCCTGTGCCGGTGGACGGGCTGGTCTATTTTGGCGAGCCTGCGCTCATCGCCGCGCGCAGCGTCCACTCGACGATTGAATCGGAGCCGGGCAGTCTTTGGCTGCGCTTCCATTGGCGGGATTTTTACGCCTATGTGGACGATGAAAAGGATCGGACGATACCCGATAAGCTACAGATTCGTTTGCCAGAGGAGCAGAAGTTTACGGGCAGCGACGAGCAGTATAGCTGGCTGGCCGCCGGTGAGCAGATGCTCTCGTTGACCCGGCGTCACTGGCTCTCTTTGCTGCAAAAGTTGCAACTGAGCCTGATCGGTTGGGCCATTACACTCTTTGCGGTAGTTGGGCTGAACCTGACCGGTATTTCGGTCTGGTGGGCGATTTGGCTGCTCGGCGTACCCTCCGGGTTGGCAATGGCCTGGGGTGTGCTGGACCATATGAACGACTATTTTATTGTGACCAATCAGCGGATTATTCAGCAGGAGAAGGTGATCCTGACCAGCGAGATGCGCCGGGAAGCCCTGCTGGAACAGGTGCAAAATGTGGGGGTGCGCTCCAGCTTCTGGGGCAAGTTTTTTGGTTACGGCGTTGTTTCGGTCTTTACGGCCGGCAACACCGGCTCCATCGATTTTGATTTTGTGCCGGAGCCAGCCGGGCTGCAAGCGGCTGTCTTTCGGATGATGGCCGAGCGCAGGGCGCGCTACAAGGCGGAAAGCCGCCTGGAGATTCAGAACGCGCTGGAGAAGCGGCTGGGCCTGGCGGTGGACCTGCCCAGCCGGGTGCTTTCCGGCGGCCCCCGGCGGATGAGCACGGACGACCCCTCCCTGCCCTGGCACAGGCGGCTGTGGCGCTATCTCTTTACCGACAGCCAACTCCAGTGGGCGTCCACCGAGCGGATTGTCTGGCATAAGCACTGGTTTGTCCTGGCCCGACAGGTGGTTCCTCTGGCGATTGTCGCCCTGGGGCTGCTGGCGCTGATGGCCGGGGGGTTCGTCTTTGAGTTCTATCAGCAGGTGGACTCCTTTATTGGGCAGACGATTCTCAGCCTGGAGTTTGTGCTGGGTGTTGTGGTGCTGGTTCTGTTCGGCGTAATGGCCTGGGTTGTGGCCGATTGGTGGAATGATACCTACGAATTGACCAGTGACCGCATTATTGACATTGAGAAGCTGCCCCTCTTTCTCTCTGAAGATCGCAAAGAAGCCCGGCTGAGCGAGATTCAGGACATCCGCCTCAACATCTCTTCACCGCTGGAGATGATTCTGAACTACGGCGATATTACGGTTCAAACGGCGTCCAGCGACGGCGCGTTTACTTTTGATCACGTGCCCAATCCCCGGGCGGTGAAGGAAGAGATCAACCGGCGGATTATGGAGTGGAAACGGGAGGATGAACGGCGCAAAGCCCAGGCCCAAACCCAGGAACTGCCCGACTGGTTCGAGATGTACCGGCGGCTGGAAGCCGGTATGGAGCCGACACGGGTGGTGTTGGATACAGACGCGCCGAAGAGGGTGAAGGGGTTGTCGTAGGGGCGATTGCCTACCACCCATAACTCAGCCGGTCGATCAACCGCCGGGGCAGGTGGGCGGCCCGCATCTGGCTCTGGGTCAGGTCGATGGGATAGGGGGTCCGGCAGAGTTCCCAGGTCATCAGCTCTGTGTCCAGAAAGGCGTAGGCGGCCCGGGGATCGTTGTCCCGGGGCTGGCCCACGCTGCCCGGGTTGAGGATCAGCCGCTGGTTTGTTGTAATTTCCAGATAGAGGGCCTCTTCCACCGGCGCGGGCAGGTGATCGACTGTGGCTGCGCCGACCTCTACCCCGTTCTCCACCTGATCCCAAGTGCGCTCCAGCCGCCAGCGGTAGATGGCTGGCTTGTGGGTGTGGCCCACCAGACAGATCGGCTCGTCAAACCAGGCAAAATTCTCCAGGGCAATCGTCGGTGTATGTACATACTCCCAGACGGGCTGGCGTGGGCTGGCGTGGGTGAGCAGAAGATTGGGCACGCCAAATGGCTGCACCGGCACGTCGGGGAAATTCTCCAGCAGACTCCGATTGGGCGCGGTCAAAACGCTCCGGGTCCACAAAACTGCCTCCCGGGCCATAGGGTTGAAATCGTCTACATCAATGCCGGGCCGCCCCAGCACAGCCCAGTCGTGATTGCCGATTACCCGGTGGTCTGCCAGTTCGTCCACCAACTGGCAACACTCGTTGGGCATAGGGCCATAGCCAACCACATCCCCCAGACACCAAACTGCGTCATACTTCCCCTGCGCGGCGGCCAGCACACTTTCCAGGGCAATGAAATTGGCATGTATATCGGAGATAATAAGTACGCGCATGGGATGGGTGGCGAGTGGTGGATTGGTGACGGCAACAACATATTTTATTTGATGCCCAGTCGTTAGGGGTTATTTTACTCGAAAGATACTTTCGACGCCAATAACCTCTCCATTTGACCAACGGAAATGGCTGGTCTATGATGCGGATTCTGTAGAGAGTCTGATTACATCCACACCGGAGGCTCCCCTGTTGTTCCGACGCATTGGCATTTTACACCACCCACGCAAACCCGAATCCCTGGACCTGGCCGCGGCAATGGAGAGTTTTCTGCGCAGCCGGGATGTTCCCCACATTTGGCGCGACTCGGCCTGGGATGCCGATGCTATCCAGCGCCGCCTGCACGACGTAGACCTGCTGATTACCCTGGGCGGTGACGGCACAATGCTGCGCGCCGCCCGCCTGGGCGCGAAGAGGGAAGTGCCGATGCTCGGCGTTAAAATGGGCCGCCTGGGTTTTCTGGCCGAAGTCTTCCCCAACGACTGGGAAGAACCCCTGGGCCAGATGCTCGACAGCAACTATTGGGTGGAGGAACGGCTGATGATCCGGGTGCGGGTGGAGCGTAAGAGCGCAGACAACCGCTGCGAAGTACGCTGCGAGTACGACGCGCTCAACGATGTGGTGCTCAGCCGGGGCAGCCTGGCCCGCATCGTGCGGGTCAGCACCCATCTGGACGGCGGCTATCTGACCACCTACACCTGCGACGGGCTGATCGTCAGCACAGCCACGGGCAGCACAGCCTATGCCCTGGCAACCGGTGGCCCCATTCTGCCGCCCGAACTGCGCAACATTCTCGTCATCCCCGTGGCCCCCCATATGAGTATGGACCGGGCCGTCGTCCTCTCGGAAGGAACGGAAGTGCGCCTGCGGGTCTACAGCGACCACTCGGCTATGCTGACGGTGGACGGCCAGTTCGAGGTGGAGGTGGATGAACAGGACGAAGTGGTGGTGGTGGGCAGTCCCTTTCAGGCCCGCTTTATCCGTATGCGCCCCCGGGCCTATTTCTACCAGACGCTGATGGATAAGCTGAAGTGGACTGTATAGAATTGACTACCACAGAGGCACAGAAGCACAAAGAAGATAGCTTTTTCCCTTTGCGTCTATTGTGACTTTGTGGTCGAAACCCGAAGTTGAGGAATGTACAGATGAGCGAACGAACGACCCCGCAACCGAAAGAACACTACCGCGCCCTGGATGTGGGCGAAAACGTCTCCCAGGAGGAGTTGGCGCGCCAGTTTCAGCGGCTGCGCACGCTCTACCAGCCGGACAACATCAGCGATGCCGACGCTCGTCGCTACGCCAGCCAGAAGCTGGCCCAAATTGAGGAAGCCTACGCCATCCTCGGCGATCCGGCCCGGCGTGCCATCTACGACGGCAGGCCCCTGGCTGTGGCCGCGCACGATCCGGACACCCTTTTCTGCGCCAACCATCCAAATACAGAGACGCTCCTGCGCTGCAACAAATGCGGCAAACCCATCTGCATGAAATGCGCGGTGCAGACACCCGTGGGCTATCGTTGCACCGAATGTGTGCGCCAGCAACAGAATGTCTACTTCAACGCGCTGGGTAGCGACAATTTTATCGCCCTGGGCGTGGGTTTCCTCGTTTCTGCCATTGCCGCGCCGCTTGTGGGGATGCTGCTGAGCGGCTTCGGTTTCTTCGGGCTGATCATTGCCTTCATCGCTGGCTCCGGCGCGGGCAGCCTGCTGGCCCAGATCATCCGCCGGGCCGTGGGACGGCGGCGAGGACGGCGGCTGCCCGCCTTTGCCCTCATCGGTATCATCAGCGGTGTATTGGTGGGCAGCCTGGCGCTGCTTCTCTTTACCGGCTTTTTCCTACTCTTTGATATAACGACGCTACTCTTTACCGGGCTTGCCATCGCCGCGGCCTATCCTCAATTGCGTTGAGCGGCGTATCGGATGACAGATGGAGGAAAGACAAATTCCTGACATCGACTCACAATCACTTGCCCGTTCTCGCGTGATTGCCAAAGGGAATCGCATTCGGGATGTGCAAAGGCTGATTGACACATACGGCGGATATAGAGCACAATGGGTGAAGAAGAGTGGGCCTCCGTTTGAAAGTGGTGGAGTCCTTTACGAATTTCACTGGTATGAACATACGGGCATTGGCCGTGTAGAAAGCAGACGTAAAAAGGTGGGTGACGAATGATCGTAAAATTGAAGAATTCCCTTCCCCAATACCCCGATTTGTCGTCTTTTCACTGGTACGTTGTGATTGGCATTGAAGCCGACGACCTGCGCATTCTCAACGATCAGGGCAAACCCTATCTCTATCCCCAGTCGTTATTTGATCTGGTCGATGCCAACGAACCGACCGATTGGGTTACTGATTTTGGCGATGAGGGCGAACGCTACGCCTATCCGGCGGAGATAAATTCCCCTGGCTTTTTCGAGGATTTCTTTGACGCCCAATCCGACGCAGTAGCCACATTCTGGCGCGTCATCAACCAGCGCCTGTCAGTCGCTGCCCTTGCCTGACCACAACACACAACAAGAATCCGAAGAGAACAGACTTATACACGGCGGCGTAAATAGACCAATACCTATGACTGCTCCCGCCGGGTCACGAACCCGGTGCTGCCAAGAGGGGAACTGTCGCTGGTCATGGGCCAGCGGGGAGCAGGAACTATTGGTCTATTTACGCCGGGGTGTACTTATCTCTTTTGCAAGCTGCCGATTATGCCGCAAGAGCAAGATTTCGATCTACTCAGTGAAATTACAGGGATCCAAATCATCGCTCGCTGTGCTGGGGTGGATGCTCGCTATTACCTAAACCGTACGTATGGTCGGGGCCGTTGGCGAAAAATGAAAGGCCGTGATTGGATCCGTCTCAAACGGAGCAGTGAATAATTTTATGCGGAGTTGCACTGGTTTGAAGTACACGGCATTGGCCGTCGTGAAATGAAACGGAAGTTCAAAGTCGAAGGAAAGTAACCTATGCAATACGTTCGTTGCTTGGACAATTCAGGGTATGAAGTTAGTCTCACCCGTGGGCAAATGTACAAAACCCTGCCGGATACCAGCGATTCGATTTCTATCCGTGTAATCGATAATGAAGGCGAGGATTATTTGTACGATGCCAAGCGTTTCGAGTCGCTCAAAATGAGTGGAGAAATAGCAGAAGCCACGATTACAGTTCATGTACCGTTGTATGTAAAAGGAATTTTACATGCGGAAGCTTTGGCTGCCCACAAATCGGTGAGCGGTTTAATGCGTGAATGGCTGGACGAACGGTTAGATTTACCAGAAATAGCCTCCCAATAAAGCGCTTGTCGGTTGCTGCGCTTGCCTGACCACAACAAAAAATCCGAGACGCCCCCGGGGGAGGAAGCGTCTCGGATAAGGAAGTCGGCGACCCGACTCTATTGATGGCTGTTCACGAACGTTACACCGCGGCAGGCAACCCAGCCCCGCCAGCCATATCACCGCCCCGCTGACGCACTTCCATCACCACCAACACAACCAACCCGATCCCGGCCAGAGCGGCCAGAATCCAGGCCAGCGCACCGGTGTAATTGGGGGCGGCAGGAACGCTCTCCCCCGCGGCCATAGCTGCCATTTGGGGCGCACTGCCCAGGGCCAGCGGCGTGCGGCTGGCGGTTGTCAGGGCATAGACAGCCCCCGCCTCACCGCTCACCGGCAGGAGCATCGCCACGGCCACATCGCTCAGCGGGGCCAGGGACGCCCAGTTGGCGGCACCGTCGCTGCTGATTGCCACGCCGACCGGTGTGGTGTGGGCATTGGCCGAACCGAAAGTCAGACTGGTGGCGGCGTAGACTACACCGGGCTGGGCCGGGTCTACGGCCAAATCGTTGACGAACAATTGGCTGCCTGGGGTAAAGCCCAGACCGGCGTTGGCAGACTGCCAGTTGATCCCGTCTTGGCTCATCCGCACACCCGAGGAGGCTGTGCCGACGTAGAAAGTGGGCGGCGTCGTCTGCGCGAGCGCCAGAGCCGTGGCCGGGCTGGGGAGATTCTCCACAGCAACCCAGCGCAAGCCCATATCTTCTGCCCGATACAAATGCCACGTCGTGCGCACCAGTGCGACGCCATTGGTGGCCGCCACAATCTCCTCCACCGGCTCATCCAGAAGCAGATGGCCCGCCGCAATCATACTCGTCCCCACATCCCGCAGGCGATGCAGGCCGTCGGTGTCCGTCCCCACATAGACCAGCCGGTTGACCCCATCCACCGCAATATCGGTCACCGCGCCGATGGCGGTTGTGTCCAGCCCAATCTTCATCCAGCTTTGGCCCGCATCGCTGGAAGCGTAAAGGGCAAGCTCGTTGGCCGCGCCGATGTAGACCAGTTCGGGCTGGCGGCTGCTCACGGCTACCGCGTTGACAATCAGACCGGCAGGGGTGGAGAGACGCTGCCAGCGGCCGCCATTCCCGGCAAAGAGCAGACCCCCATCCACAGCGTAGGACAAATTATCGGCAGAAACAGCCGGGGCATAATCCCGCACATTGGAGAGGGAGACGGTCTCGACCTGGCGATTCGGCTCCCGTGCGCTGACCATCCCGGCCAGTATTGCGCCGAAAAGGAAGAATGTAATCAACGTGAGAAGAAGTGTGCGAATTTTCATGGCTGTCTCCGTCGTCTGTTCAAATCGTTGCGTGTTCATCAGTCATTCCATATCTGGCAATAGTCTAGCAACAGAGACAAACGAATGCAGGACAAAAGCTGGTGCGGATTCAGACCGTTACCCAACGCTTGCAGGTGAGGTCAGCGTACCCGTCAAATATTACAGATCACATTCTGTTCAACGCTCGTTGAACAGTGTGACAGGAGCGATTTTGTCCTCTGCGCGTAACTGCTCACCCCCACCCAACCTCCCCCCGCTTGGGGGAGGAGTCGATCCACTTCCCTCCCTGTAATGGGGAGGGGTAGGGTGGGGTGGCTGAACAGGTACCTCTGGGTATAGAATAGAACAAGCACGGGCGGTTTGCTGTGATCGGTGGCACAGGCAGAAGGCGCGCAAGCGCAAATGGTTTGCGTCAGCGGGGCGGCTGTGCTATCATCCATTCACTTTACGCAAACTTTGACCGGTGTGATTCACTTCGTAGCAGGTGGGAGAAAGCAAAATGGGTATGACAAGCAAATGGATGCGGGTTGTACTATTGACGCTGTTGACAACGGCCCTGTTGGCAGGCTGCACCCGGGACCGTTCCACCCCCGAACCGGAAGCCACCCAGCCAGCCGCGGCCGAACCGGTGGTGGAACCGGCGATCACACGGGACGCGGTGCCCACAGCCGGGCCGACCCCTGCGCCCACGGCTGTGTCCACACAGACGCCCGAACCCAAGACGATCCCCTACACTGTCCAGCCCAACGACACCGTTTCCACCGTGGCCGAGAAGTTTGGCATCAGCGCCCAGCAGTTGCGGGAGCTGAATCTGCTGGCCAACGACAACTTGCAGGTAGGCCAGGTCTTGCGGGTCCCCAACACCCCCGGCGTCACCTCCGAAGGGCTGCCCACACCCACGCCCGAACCCTTTACCTACACAGTCCAGGAGGGGGATACGCTTTTCTCCATTGCCCTTAAATTTGAGGTCTCGCCCAACGAAATCGTAGCCGCCAACACCCTGACCGACCCCAACAATGTCTTTGTGGGCCAGGAACTGCTCATCCCCGGCTACCAGCCCACTAGCCCGGCCAGCAGTGGCGGCGGTACAACGACGAATCCCGGCGCACCCGCTATCCACATCGTACAGCCGGGTGAAGTCCTCTCGGTCATCGCCGAGAAATATGGCATAACCCTCGACGAACTGGTAGCTGCCAACCGCATAGCCGACCCCAATCTGGTCACACCCGGCACAGAACTGGTCATCCCCGGCCTGACCGCGGCGGCGCTGGAGGCGGCCAATCAGATCATCCACATCGTCGCCCCGGGCGAGGGTCTCTACTCCATCGCCGCCCGCTACGGCGTCTCCGCCGATGCGATTATCGAGGCCAACCGCATCACCAACCCGGATCTGATCCGCGTGGGCGACCGGCTGATCATTCCCCAATAGAAGTCCGGTGTCCGGAGTCCGGTGTCCGGCGTCCGGCGTCACTTGCCGCCGACTCTGGACGCCGGACTCTGGACTCCCGACTCCCGACTCTCCTTATGCGCATCTATCTGGACCAACTGGGCTGTCGCCTGAACTATAGCGAAAACAACAGCCTGGCAGCCCGCTTGACTGCGGCAGGTCATCAGATCACCCCTTCGCCCGAAGCGGCCCAGGTGATCGTCCTCAACACCTGCGCGGTGACAGCCCAGGCCGTCAGCCGCAGCCGGGCCGCGGTCCGCCAGCTCCACAGCGCCAACCCAGAGGCCCGCATAGCGGTCACCGGCTGTTACGCCACCCTGCAACCGGAGAACGCGGCCAGCCTGCCCGGTGTATCGCTCGTGGCCGACAACCGGGAAAAGGAGATGCTCCACGCCCTGCTGGAGCCGTGGAGCGCGGAGCTGGACGACCCGGAGGCCATCGCCCGGCTGCAACCGGACGGCACACCCTTTGCCCCCGCCGCCGACGATCCCCTCCACCGCACCCGGGCCTTTGTCAAAGTGCAGGACGGCTGCAACAACAGATGCACCTTTTGCATCGTCACCGCCCTGCGCGGGGAGAGCCGCAGCCGCAGCCTTTGCGAAATTGTGGCCGAGGTGCAGCAGTTGGCCGGGGAGGGGGTGCAGGAAGCGGTGTTGACCGGCGTCCATCTCGGCGCCTACGGGCGGGATTTGCCGGGCGATCTCGCCACGGATTTGAAGCAGTTGACCGCCACACTCCTGGCCGAGACGGGTATTCCCCGTCTGCGCCTGAGCAGTTTGGAACCCTGGGAACTGGCCGATGGCTTCTTCGATCTCTGGGAAAAGTGGCCGGAGCGTCTCTGCCCCCACCTGCACCTGCCCCTGCAAGCGGGTACAGACCGGCAACTGCGGGCTATGGCCCGGCGCTGTACCGTCGCCTCCTTCCGCAAACTGGTGGAGGAAGCCCGGGCCGCCATCCCCGATCTGATTCTCACCACTGATTTAATTGTCGGTTTTCCCGGCGAAACCGAAGCTGATTTTGCAGAGGGGCTGGCCTTTGTAGAGGAGCTACGCTTTGCCCACGCCCACATCTTCCCCTACAGCGCCCGCGCCGGCACAGCCGCGGCCCGCTTCAGCGGTCAGGTGACGAAAGCGCTGAAGAAGGAGCGCTCGAGGCGGATGCACGAACTCATCGAAGACACGGGCCAGACCGAGCGCCAGCGCTTTGTGGGCACAACCCGTCCGGTGCTCTGGGAGGGCCAGGGCCAGCCCGTGGACGACCAGCCGGGGATGCGCCTGTGGAGCGGTCACACGGACAATTTTCTGCGGGTGTTGGCCCACGCCCCGGCAGGCGAAACCCTGCGCAACCGTATCACCCCGACCCGGCTGGACGAACTCCACGGCGAGACGATCTTCGGGACGCTGTGCTGAAAGATAGGACGCGGATGACGCTGAAAAAGCGGATTGCCGCTGATAAAATCTGCGCAAATCTGTAGGTGCGGTTTGTAACCGCACTGCTTCGGGTGAAAGTGCGGTTGCAAACCGCACCTACGTTTTACCATCTCGTTGACCAGTACAAAATCTGCGCAGATCAGTTGTTTCTGCGTGAATCAGCGTCCGCTTTTCATGGCTGACTTGAAAATAGGACGCGGATGACGCTGAAAAAGCGGATTGCCGCTGATAAAATCTGCGCAAATC
>JAHDWH010000096.1 GCA_023384455.1 Caldilineaceae bacterium
TTTCGTGGACAGTGCGACGCACCGGATGGAACTTATTTCTTGACGAGTCCTTACTCCCCCATCCATTTCTGGCCGAGCGAAAGCAGGCCATAGAGGACGAGGAAAAAGACGAGCGCACCGAACAGACAAAAGAAGGCAGCGGCGGCAGCCCCGATTCCGTAGAAGTAGGCAATCAGCCCGCCACCCAACAGAAACAGGATGACGAAAAAGAATACGAGCAGTTGGAGTTCGGTCCGTTCCCGATGGCCGCGCATTGCGTACCCCGACCCCTTCTGTCCGGCGGTCTCAGTTGACCGCGGACGGCTGACCACTGACCGCGCTCTCAATCTTCTCTGTTGCGGTCTGCGGTCTGCCGTCTACCGCATTGTACCTGTCCAGCCACCCCACCCTACCCCTCCCCATTCCAGGGAGGGAACTGGATCGACTCCTCCTCCACGCTGGGGGGGTTGGATGGGGGTGAGCAGTTACACCGTATTTGTGTTCGTGGCGCAATTATAGCGCCCCTCAAAGGGAAAAAGCAAAAGTGGACGCCAAAGCACTGGTCAGCAAAGGCGTCTGATGCTATACTATTCACACTTTCTTGCCCCTGGCAGCCGTAGGGCTGGTTTCTGATCGGCCAATATCGATAATTCATAAGGCGGCGAAGCCACGATTTGCGTGGGGAAGCGTGAAGACGTGAAATGTGAGAGTACGTGACGCCACCTCACGTTTCACGTTTCAACTGGTTGGCCGATCGACTAACGCTTGTGCGTTCGTTCCTGGCTGGTACGGAATAGTTAGCCGGTAAGAGACCGGCCCTACAGAGCATTTTCCACACAGAACGGCACCCCAATATGGATTTTCTACACGAGTGGGTGGTCAACGGTTTCGGCTTTGTCGAAAGTTTGCAGGGCTGGCACACGCCCCTGCTCGATCTTTACTTTCGCTTTGCCACTTTTCTGGGGGTGGAAGAGTTCTTCCTGCTGGCGCTCCCGGCCATCTTGTGGCTCTACAACAAAAAGCTGGGGCGGCGGCTGGTCTATCTGCTCATCTTCACTTCGTGGGTGAATGAATCGCTGAAGAATCTCTTCCAACTGCCCCGTCCTTCCCTGCCTCTGGCCCAAGCCGAAGATGTCATCTATGGGCTGCCCAGCGGACACGCGCAAAATGGCGCTGTGTTGTGGGGCTATGCCGGGCTGAAATTGCGCGGTCTGGGCCCCTGGGTTCTCTGGCTGGCGGTCTGGATTGTGCTTTCCATCGCCTTCAGCCGCCTCTATCTGGGGGTCCACTACCCGATGGATGTGCTGGCCGGGCTGTTTGTGGGCACGCTGCTGTTGGCCGGGATCATCTGGGCGGAGCCGCGGCTGGCCCGCTGGTATGGCGCTCTTTCCACCCGACAGGTGGCACTCTTTGCCAGTCTGCTGGCGGTGCTGATGCTCGCTCTGCACCCCACCGGCGGTCAGCCCTGGCCCCTGGAAAATATAGTCAGCGAAGCCGGGCTGCTGATCGGCGGGTTGATCGGGCTGGATGTGGAACGCAGACGGGTGCGCTTCTCTGTGGCGGGCAGCCCGGCCCAGAAGATCGGGCGCTATCTGATGGGGCTGGTGCTGCTGCTTGCCGCCTGGGCCGGGCTGCGCGCCCTTTTTGGTCTGGTGGACGGCGGCCATCTGCTCGACAGCGCCCTGCGCCTCCTCCGCTACGCCATTCTCGGCCTCACTGTTGCCTGGTGGGCACCGGCGCTTTTTGTGCGTTTGCGATTGGCTCACACGGAATAGTATTTCGTAACTGCTCACCCCCACCCAACCTCCCCCACTGTGGGGGAGGAGTCGATTCAGTTCCCTCCCTGGAGCGGGGAGGGGTAGGGTGGGGTGGCTGAACAGTTATAATATTTCTTATCACCCCATCATCTCAGGAACTCAATTTCCATGAAAGCTTTCCCCGCCATGTGGCGCACCTTCAAAGTGTTGTACGACGAACTCTTTCTCTGGGTCTGGCTCAGCGTTCTTTGGTGGGTGGGCACAGTGCTTGTGCTGCCGGCCGGGCCTGTGGCTGCGGGTCTGCACGCGGCCGCCAACCGCTCGGCCAACTACAAGCGGGTAGATGCGGACTTCTTCTGGGACGGGGCCAAAAACAACATCGGGCGCAGTTGGCTGCTGGTGGGGGCAAACCTGCTGTTGCTCGTCGCGATAGTAATGAATATCGTCTTCTATGGAAATAGCCTGACCACCTGGTCCCGGCTGATAACGATTCTCTGGCTGTGGGTGATTGTGCTGGTGATGATGGGCGGCCAATATCTGCTCCCCCTCTTCTGGCAACAGGACGACCCCAGCCTGCGCCTGATATTCCGCAACGCCTTCATTTTGGCCCTGCAACACCCGCTCTATACACTGCTGATGCTCCTCTTTCAACTCACACTCATCGGCGTGAGCTTTGCGACAGTTCTGCCCATCTTCCTGCTTATGCCTGCATCGGTGGCGGTGGCGGCTAATGTGGGGCTTGTCAAACTATTGGAAGACAAAGGGCTGGCTCCGCCACCGCCGCCTGGGGTATAACAGAAGTACAAAGTGAGACTTCTCATCCTCGGCGGGACCGTCTTTCTGGGCCGCCATCTGGCCGATGCCGCCCTCTCCCCAGTCTGGCCGGGCAGCGCCGGGAGGACTTTTTACGGGAGAACGAAGTCCAGCCCTGGAGTCAGTTCCCCCTCTGGATCGGCAACGGCCCGGAGTATGCGGACTTCTCCCGCTACGATGGCAGCCGGGCCAGGGCCACTGGGCTGACCTTCCGGCCTGTGGCAGAAACGGTGGCGGCTACGCTGGAATGGGCCCAGAGCCGTCCCGCGGAGTATACCTGGCGGGCCGGATTGACGCCAGCGCGGGAGGCAGAATTGCTGGCAAAAATCGCAACTTGACAGCAATGATTCTTTGCTATATTGTCCTATGTAACTTCATCGGGCTAGATCAGAAACCGAATTTTTCCTAAAAACCCGGTTTCTGATTTCTCGCCTATAGACCCACCCATTTTATACAATTTTCAGAGGAGAGGAAGATGAAACACCCGTCGAAGTTGTCTCTGATTCTGGGCCTGTTGCTGGTTCTGGCCCTGGCCGTAACAGGCTGTGCCGCGCCCCCCGCGCCCGTGGCCGGTGGCGGCCAGGCCGAAAGCGCTGCCCCCGCCAAGACCAGTGGATTTACCATTGGCGTCAGCAATACGCTGGTGGGCAACGGCTGGCGTGAGCAGATGATCTGCGCCATCAAAGCCGAGGCCACGGCCAGCGGTGTGGTGGACAAAGTGATCGTCGTCAACCGCAACGGCGGCCCCACAGAGCAGATCGCTGATCTGGAAGGTCTGATCTCCCAGGGCGTGGATGCGATTATCCTCAACCCCACAGACCGGGATGGCCTGAACGCTGTGATTGAAGCAGCCATCGCCCAGGGCATCGTTGTCGTGGCGGTGGACCAGGCGGTCACAGCCAAGGGCGCGTATGTGGCTACCAACGACCAGACCCTCTACGCCCAGAACGGCGCGGAATGGCTCTTTGAGCAGTTGGGCGGCAAGGGCAAAGTGGTGGAGATGCGCGGCATCGACGGTGTGCCCGCGGATACGGACCGGCACAACGGCTTTATGGCAGCCCTGGCCAAATATCCGGGCATTGAAGTTGTCGCCTCCACCTTCACCGGCTGGGACCCCTCGGTGGGCGCGCAGCAGGCCCTGGACCTGATCACCACCCAGGAGATCGACGGCATCTGGACTTCTGGCGTCGATTACCCGGTCATTGAGCAGTTCCAGGCGGCCAACGTTCCCTTCGTTCCCCTGGTGGGCGCGGACAACAACGGCTTTGTCAAGCAACTTCTGGAGATGGCAGATGCGGGTGTCGTGGGCGCGGCTGTAACCAATCCGCCCGCCATCGGCGCGGTGGGTATGTCCATCGCCATTGCCGCCCTGACCGGCCAGAATCCGGCTCAGGTGACGACACTGGTTCCAGAGGTCTATGCCACCGGCAACACCGAAGGTCTTCAGGCGCTCTATGCCCCGGATCAACAGCCCGGCTGGAGCACTTTCGTGAATATCGCTCCCTACACCCATTACAGCGGCAGCGCGGATGTGTCGGCTTGTAAAGGTCCTGGTGAGTAAAGAGAATGACGCTGGATGAATCCGTTGGTGATTCCAGCCCGATGGTGGGATGATGAGATGATGGAACTATCTCGTCATCCCACCATCCCATCATCCTTTTCCCATCGCCACGAAAGCCGCTCTGTTTATGTCCGCTCCCCCTTCTCTGCTTGCTACCGCCTCCATCGCCAAATCTTACGGCCCAGTGGTGGCCCTGCGTTCGGTAGACTTCACAGTCCGCCCCGGCGAAATCCACGCGTTGTTGGGGGCGAACGGGGCGGGCAAGAGTACCCTCGTCAAGATTCTGGCCGGTGTCCAGTCTGCGGATGCAGGGCAGATGTTTGTGGATGGACGGCCTGTCACCTTCCCTGCGCCGATCGATGCTATGGCCGCCGGGATCGCCACCGTTTTCCAAGACCCTGCGCTCATCCCTCACCTGACGGTCGAAGAGAATCTGCGCCTCAGCGCCATTGCCACAGCCAAATTTGTCGAATGGCTGGCCTGGTTTGATCTGACCGATCTCGATCTCTCCGCACTTGTCCGGGAATTGCCCCTGGACGCCCTGCGGATGGTCGATCTGGCCCGGGCCGTCGCGCGGGATCCCCAAGTGCTCCTGCTGGATGAGATCACCGCCGCCCTTACAGCGGATCAGGCCGAACGGGTCTTTGCCCTGTTGGCCCATTGGAAAGAGCTGGGCCGATCGGCAGTGCTGATCACCCATCGCCTGGCCGAAGTTATGCGTGTCTGCGACCGGGCCACAATTCTGCGCGATGGACGTAACGTGGCCCTGCTGGAAACAGCCAGCGTCAACGAACACCAGTTGGTCGAGGCGATGCTCGGCGCACCGGTCAAGCCTGTGGCCCGGGATAACCGCCAAAATGGGCGCGCTGGTCAGAGCCAGGCGGCTTTTGAAGCCCGTGGGTTGACCTCCCGTCATCTTGTGCGCGACGTTTCGTTCACCGTGCGCAGCGGCGAGATTCTGGGTGTTGTCGCCCTGGAAGGTCAGGGGCAGGATCGTCTTTTTGAGCTTCTCTCCGGTGACCGCCGACCCACTGCGGGCGAGATTCTGGTGGGAAACAAGCCCCGCCGCTTCCATTCGCCCTACGACGCGGTGCGGGATGGGGTGGTGCTTGTCCCCGGCGACAGGCTGCTGGCCCTGCTGCCCAGCCTCTCCGTGCGCCAGAATCTGGCCGTCCCCATTTTCAATCGGCTGCGCCGCTGGTTGGGCATTCCGGCTGATGAACCCCAGCGGGTAGCCAATGCGATTGACCGACTGTCGATCGATACGCGAGCCGCTTCTCAGGTACGCCGACTTTCCGGCGGCAACCAGCAAAAGGTGGTGATTGGCCGCTGGTTGGTGGCTGGTTTCCGCACACTGCTCTGCTTCGACCCCACACGGGGCATCGACATCCAGACCAAACGGGAAATCTACGCGTTGCTGCGGGAACTGGCGGCCAACGGCGCGGCCATTCTTCTCTACACCAGCGAACTGGCCGAAATTCCCCTGGTCTGTGATCGGGTAATCGTCATCCACGCCGGGCGCATTGTGGACGAGCAGCCAGCCGCGACAGCCACCGAATCTTCGCTGTTGACCGCGGCCCACGGCTTGGAGGTTGCCCTATGAGCGGAACTAGTATGAACGGGCGCAGTATTCAATGGCAGCGGCTGCTGGCGCGCAACGGCTGGGTGCTGGGCGTCTGGCTGCTGTTGGGCGTGCTGATCGTCTGGTATTCGACGCTGATTCCTGTCTTCGGTCAGTTTCAGATCGTCTCTATCAGCAAAAACAGCCTGCCGCTGATCTATCTGGCTATCGGTCAGGCGATTATTGTCATCGCCGGGGGCATCGATCTCTCTCTGGGGTCCCTGCTGCTGTTGAGCAATGTCATCGCGGCCCGCTTTATGGATGATCAACCGGTGGGCATTGTGCTGCTGATTGGGCTGGGGCTGATTGTGGGGATCGGTATGCTCAACGGGTTGACCGGGTACGTTATCAGCATCTCCCGGGTCCCCGATATTGTGGTGACATTGGCGACGAGCTATATCTGGTCGGGGCTGGCCCTGTGGATTCTGCCCTCGCCCGGCGGCGGCACAGCGCCGGAGATGCGCTGGCTCTTTACCGGCTCGCCCTCGGGCATCGGTGGCGGCTATGGAATGCCGATTTTGATGATTGTAGTGCCGGCGCTCCTCGTCTTTCTGGTGTCGAGACGCAGCCGCATCGGACTCTCTCTCTATGCCACGGGCAGCCACAGCGTGGCCGCCCGGCTGGCCGGGCTGGATGTGCGCCAGGCCAAGATCGTTTCCTATGCCATCGGTGGGGCAATGGCCGCGCTGGCCGGTCTGGCGACGGTCGCCATTACCGGCACGGGTGATCCCCGTTTCAGCGTGGGCGCCAACGCTACCCTCAACAGTGTGGCGGCGATTGTGCTGGGCGGGGTGGCCCTGACTGGCGGCGAAGGATCGGTGCTGGGTGTGGTGGCAACCGCGGTGACGCTGATAATGCTCAACCCGATTCTGACGGCAATGGGGATCGACTCGAACAGTGCCCAGGTGATCCAGGGGGTGCTGATTGCGGGGGTGATGATGTTTGGTGGACTGGCACTGCTGCTGCGGGAGAGACGGTCATGAGCCAGCCCACCCCGCCCGGGCCAACCAATCCACCCAACGCCGGATTGATCGCTCTGAGCGTGCGCAGCCTGGCCTTCATGGCTGGCAACCCCACGCTGATTCTGCTGGCTGTCCTCATCATCCTTGTGGGGGTGGCGGGCAATATCCAGCCCGGTTATCTGACTGTAGCCGGGCTGCGCACTACTCTTTTGCAGGCCGCGCCGCTGGGCATTCTGGCCGGCGCACAGACGATTCTGATGCTGATGGGCGGCATCGATCTGTCGGTGACGATGATTGCCACAGGCGCAGCCTACGTGGCTGCCAACCAATCGCCCAACGGCGCGGCAGTTGCCATTCTGCTGGGGATCGTCGTCGGGCTGGTGGCGGGCAGTGTCAACGGCGTGGGCGTGACCGTCTTTCGGGTCAACCCGTTGATTATGACGCTGGCAATGTCGGGGATTCTGCTCGGCCTTTTCACCGCCTGGACCCAGACAATCCTGCGCGGTTCCACCCAAGTCACCGGTTTTATCAAAATTATCAGTGCCGGTTCCTTTTGGGACAATCGCATCCCCTACAGCGTAGTGGTCTGGGCGGTTATTTCGCTGCTGCTCATCTGGCTGCTGCGGCGCACGGGCTGGGGACGGCTGATCTACGCTACTGGGGATAACGAAGTGGCCGTGCGGCTGGCTGGCGTGCAGGTCTGGCAGGTACGTATCAGTGGGTATGTGATGTCCGGCATTCTGGGCGCCATCAGCGGTATTCTGCTGGCCGGGCGCACAGGCGCGGTCGATCTGCAACTGGCCAGTGCCTTTCTCCTGCCCTCCATCGCGGCCGCGGTGATTGGGGGCACTTCGATCTTTGGCGGGGTGGGCGGCTATGGCGGCACAATCCTGGGCGCGCTGATTTTGAGTGTGCTCAACGCCATCCTGACTTTTCTGAATGTGGGGCAGGCCATCCAGCAGGTAGTCTACGGGTTGATTGTGCTGACTCTGGCCTGGGGCTATGCGGGGTTGACGAGAAGAGGATGAAGTAGTCTGAAAGGTAACTGCTTACCCCTGACTTTATGCACTTTAATCTACTTTGGCTCACTCACCATCTTCAGCGTTGTTCCCTTGTGTCCCGGTTGACCTCCGCCCGCCTTGCCACTGGCTTTGTGTTGGCTTTTGGGCGCTGGCTTGGCTAACCCGTCGCTTATGGGCGGTTTCCCGCTGTTATGGCTGTTCTTTGCCGCCTGGTCTTCCAGCTTCTGCATCCGTTCCGTCAACACATTGATTTGCGCCAACAGACTTTCTACCAGGGTCACAATCGCTTCTTCCCCCTGGCTATAGACTGCTCGTATTTCGTCTCGTATTTCGTCACATTTTCCCCCCTTGACAGTCTCGGCAAAGTATGAGATACTCTGCCCAGCTAGGCTGCGGAAGATACCCACGGCCCAGCCTGACAATCGCCATCCCATATAAAAAGGAGGTGATGCTCATGGATTATTGTAGTAACACGGGTCTGGTAGCATCGCCTCGGAGTTCGCTCCGATAAAGGGCTACCAGACCCAAAAGGCCAGAGAGGCCACAGTCATGTGACTGTGGCCTCTCTGTTTTCTGAAAGAAAAACTCAGATCATTGGGAACATCCGTGATCCCCGATCCAGCGCAGGTTGAGTAGACCGGGGCAGTTTCCGGTCGTATCCAAACCGTAGCGAGTCAACCACGGAGATTCCCAATGAACCAAAAACTCTTTGACACGCGCCAAGTTGATCCAGCGCACCGCGCTGAGATGGGGACCCGCAGATCACTCTGGGCATGGGTTAACTGCTCACCCCCTCCCAATCCCCCCCACCGTGGAGGAGGAGTCGATCCACTTCCCTCCCTGGAATGGGGAGGGGTAGGGTGGGGTGACTGAACAGGTGCGCGCATAAAGGGTGCCTGCCGGCACGGTTGGAGGAACGAGGATAGAACTATTTCCAAAGTCCCCGGCACCTTCACACGCTGGGATGTCTGGAATACGAGTAGGCGCGAATAAGTGGTGGGATAAGCCGCGAAAGCAGTGATTCGACAAAGGAATGACACTACTACTTTCGGGGTATTCACCTCCCAGACAGATGCCGAAGTCTGTACCAATGCCAAAACCCTTCCCACCACTTTTTCGCGCTAACGAATACGACGTACAGTGTACCGATCAACCTACGATCTTCAACACAAACGGACTGCTGGTCGGCGCGCAGCCGCTCACATCCACCACCAGCGCATCCTCGCGCGCCTGCCAGGTCACGACCCCGGCATCGCCCAGCTTCTCTATACTATTGACCGCAGCCAAATGGTAAGGCGCGGCGCTGCCCAGAGCGCGCAGGGCCACCTGCCCATCCTCCGGCCAGGCCATCACCGCCGCGTAGAGCGTGTCGCCCTGGCGGGTGAAGCGGATGTCCTGACTGGTGAAGGGGGTGCGGGCAGTGTCGGTGAATGCGCCGGAAAGCACTTTTGTCGGCCCTTCGCCGTGGATGAACCAGGGCCGGGTGTTGTAGATGGCCTGGCCGTTGACCCCCAGCCACGCCCCGATCTCCCGCAACATCTGCTGCTCGATCTCTGGAATTGTGCCATCGGCCCGGGGACCCACATTGAGGAGCAGCGCGCCATTTTTGCTCACCACATCGATCAGATCGCCGATGATGTCGTTGGCGACTTTGTAGTCGTGATTGTCGATGTAACCCCAGGAATTCTTGGAGACGGAGGTGTCGTTCTGCCAGAAGAGTCCCCGGATGCGGCTCTCCTGCCCCCGTTCGATGTCGAAGACGGTTGTGCCTGCGGGAAAGGCGTCGAATTTGTTGTTGACGGCTACCCCTTTGCCCCAGGCCGCGGCACTGTTGTAATAGTAGGCGGCAAACTGCTTCAGATAGGGTTTGAAGGCCATATTCTGAATCCACCAGTCAAACCAGATGAGCTGGGGCTGGTATTTGTCGATCAGCTCGCAGGTGCGCAGCAGCCAGTCTTCCAGAAAAGTCTGGTCCGGTGGGTTGTCGTAGTACTGTTCATAGGGGCGCTGGCCCAGTTCGCCCCGGGCCGGGCCGTAGAAGTCGGCGTAGGCCGGGTCCTGCACATCGGAGGGGAAAGTGTTGCCCCCGTTCATAAACCACCAGTGCTCGGCCCGGTGGCTGGAGACGCCAAAGACCATCCCGGCTTCCCGCACAGCCCCGGCCAGGTCGCCCATCAGGTCGCGCTTGGGCCCCATCTCCGCCGCGTTCCAGCGGGAAAGCTCACTGGCGTACATCTGAAAGCCGTCGTGATGCTCGGCCACTGGGACCACAAAGCGGGCGCCGGCCTCTTTGAAAAGGCTGGCCCAGGCCCCGGGGTCGTACTTTTCGGCGGTAAACTGGGGGATGAAATCTTTGTAGCCGAACTGGTCCTGGGGGCCGTAGGTGGCCCGGTGGTGTGCGTACTCTTTAGAGCCAGGCAGGTACATATTGCGGGGATACCATTCATTGCCGAAGGCGGGCACGCAATAGGGACCCCAGTGGATGAAAATGCCAAACTTGCCGTCGATGTACCAGTCGGGAACCGCGTAGGCTTCCAGAGAATCCCAGGTGGCGGCGAAGGGGCCTGCTTCGATGGTTTGGCGAATTGCCTGGTATTGTTCTTGTGTCATTTTCTGTTCTCCTGAAGAGGGAGGAACCCTGGAAATTTCGATTCAAGAGGAATACAGGGGGTAACCCGCTTGATTTCGATATGGCCGGAAACAGCACCAACCTACTCAAGCAGCGCCGATCCGAACGCTCCACTTCCCTCTCTGGAATGGAGGGGTAGGGTGGGGTGGCTGAAGATATGCAAAGAGCGAATGATTGGTCGGACGAACTGGCTATTCGCTTCACCCTTCCATTCGCTGTAATTTGCCTGCGGCCTGACCGCGGACGGTGAGAAGCGTCAACGCCGGGACAACTTTTTGTACACTTCGTTGTAAAAGAGTGCGTTTTCGATTGGCGTATTGGACGGGATGTGGTTGCCCACGGCCATGAAAAACCCCGGACAGTCTTTGCCGATAGCCATACAGCGCTCCACCTCGGCCCGGATTTCGTCTTGCGTGCCCAGGAGCAGAATACGCGTGTCCGCATTGCCCACAAAGGCGTGGGTTTTCCCATAGCGTTCGGCGATGTAGGCCATATCTGTCGTCGGCTCCATCACAAAACAGTGGATGCCACAGGCGGCAATATCGTCGATGAACTGGTTGTAGTTGCCATCGGAGGTGTAGATCACCTTCTTGCCCGATTCGATCAGCGGGGCCAGATAGCGCTTGTAGTTGGGGAAGACAAAGGCCCGATACCATTCGGGTTGAATAAAGGGCCCGGAGGTCCATACGATGTCGTCGTGGACCATCACAGCCGGCACATCCGCCTCGGCCAGGGCATCGAAGTAGTGCTGCATCCACGCGCCGTAGCGGTTAGCCAACTCGCCGAAGGCCCGGCGATCCGTGCCTGCTGCCAGCAACAGCATCTCCCAGCCGAATATCTCGATTAGCCCGGAAATCATCGTGACGTAGATGCCGGTCATATTGACCCCGTCCGGGTGGGCGGCCACGTTGGCCTGATAGTGGCTTTCGAACAGGCGCACCAGCTTCGCCTTGTCCGGGAGACCATACAACTCCGCCGGATCCAATTTCAGCGCATCCTCTGGCGTCTTGAAGAGGGGGGGCTTTGCATCCCGCCAATCCACGCCACCCGCGGCGTAGACGCTGTGACCCATATCCGTGCGCAGATCGCCAAAGGGCTGGTTGTGGATCAGCGTGGACCAGAAGAAGTCGTAGTTCCAGCCATCCTGGCCAAAGAAGTGCGCCTGCGCCTTTTTTTTGACCGCCTCCGGGCTGTCCACATCGACTTCAATGCCGGTCACTGCGGTGAGCAGGGGCCAGTGCCCGTCTGCCGAGTATTCGCTGCGAGGTACCCGATCGGGCATCTCCAGGTTGAGCGCAGCCCATCCGTCTGCGTATGACATTTCTACATCCTCGCCTTTGGTAGCTACTCAGGCTTTGGGTGCGACGCACTCGCCACGCAATTTTTGCATAGGAATCCTCTCCCGGCGAGTGCGTCGCACCTGAGCAGTAATCGCCTTTGTTGTTATTGCACGACAATAACCGTATCCGCGGCATCGACTTGTGCGGAGGGCAGATTGATGACAAGCGATGCCCCGTCCTGTCTCACGGATAGCTCTGTGCCGTCCGCCAGCAGGTACGCGCTTTGGCCCGCCAGCCCTTCCACCCGCAGAGAGCCATTGGCAGGCCAATCGAAAATGTGTACATATACCCGGTCATCCTTGCGGGTGGTGCGGATGTCGTCGCGCCCTTGCACCGGGCCGGGCTTCGTGCCGTAGAGGGACTCGCCGTTGACCGCCAGCCAGCGGCCCATTTCCTCCAGCCGCTCCACACTGGGCTGGGGAATGATGCCCTCGGCGGTCGGCCCCACATTGAGCAGATAGGTGCCCCCTTTGCTCACAATGTCCACCAGTTTTTGGATCAGCTCGGCGCTGCTCTTCCAGTTGTGGTCGTTGACTTTGAAGCCCCAGGTGTCGTTGATGGTGGCCGGGGTCTCCCAGTCTGAATCGGTTAACTCGCCCGGAATCCGGTTGTCACCGGCGGAGGCGTAGTCGCCCAGACCGTTGCCCAGCCGCCCACAGACCAGGCAGTCGGGCTGGATGCCGTGGACCAGCGCCAGCAGGGATTCGCTCTGCGCCCGGCTGATGCCTTTGGGTGTGTCGAACCAGATGATGGCGATGGGACCGTACTTTGTGAGCAGTTCGCTGACTTGGGGTTTGACGTAATTGTCGATGTAATCGGCAAAGGCCCCGGGGCTGGGGGTGAAGTCCCAGTCATTGCCGTCGCCGCCGGGGTGATGCCAGTCCTGGGTCTGGGAATAGTAGAAGCCCAGACGCATATCCTGCTTTTTGCATTCCGCGGCCAACTCGGCCAGCACATCCCGGCCAAAGGGTGTGGCATCCACAATATTGTAGTTGGTTTGGGCGGACTGGAAGAGGCAGAAGCCGTCGTGATGTTTGGAGGTGATGACGATATATTTCATTCCGGCCTGTTTTGCCATTGCCACCCAGGCAGCGGCGTCGAACTGCACCGGGTTGAATTGCGCCGCCAGTTGCTCATATTCGGCCACAGGAATCTGCGCCCGGTGCATAATCCATTCACCGATGCCAGGGATGGCCCGCCCTTTCCAGATGCCCGCGGGGATGGCGTATAGTCCCCAGTGGATAAAGAGGCCAAATTTATCCGCCCGCCACCAGTCCAGCCGGGGGTCCGTGCGGGCTTCCGGGCGCTGACCCCGGCTGGCGTCAAAGACCGGGCGGTTGCGGGTAAAGTCATAGCCCCGGCGCAGCATCAGCGCTGCAGCGTCGGAGACGCTCATATTCTCTTCAGTTGCCATTTCGCGCAGAAATTCCGCCAACCGTTCTGGTATAGCGATGGTCACTTCTTCCATTTCGATGATCCTTTGGGGTAGTTTCTTCGCCTGTAGGCCAGGGTCGCCACTGCGCCTAGCCTTCGACAGTTAACCGCACGATTGTATCGACGGGGTCTCGATGGTCTGGCGCCACCGAAATACGAATTCCTTCGTCGCTTTGGGAGAGTTCGACTTCACCGCCGGTCAATACGACCGGGTCGCCCAGCGTTTGGGCCAACGGTGGCAGAGTCAGCGTCTCGTCGGGCCAGGCCAGGATGTGAAGAAAGATTGCGTTGTCGTTGTGGGTGGAAGCACCCCAGGGGCCGGGACGGAAAGGGCCACCCCGTGTGCCGTAGATGCTCTCGCCGTAGCTGCGCAGCCAGCCGCCGATCTCCCGCAAGCGCTCCACCTGGCGCGGCTCAATGCGGCCATCGGGCATGGGGCCGACGTTGAGAAGCAGATTGCCGTCGCCCCCCACCACCCGGGCCAATGTATGGATACATTCCTCGAAAGATTTCAGAATGTCGTCGGGCTTCCAAGACCACTGCTTGCAGATGGTAATACAGCTTTCCCAGGCCCGTTGGTCCTGAAACCCGCCGATCATCTGTTCGGGCGTGTCGAAGTCAGCCCGCATCCCACAGCGGTTGTTGACAAGAATATTGGGTTGCAGCGCCCGAATCTTCTGGAACAGACGCTCTGAATCCCAGATCGTGGCGCTGGGGTAGACCTCCACATGACGGAAACGTTCTACCTCTTCGGCGTGGATAAAGTGCTCTTCCAGACCGTCAAACCAGAGGACGGCCAGGTCGCCGTAGTTGCTGCAAAGCTCGGTCACTTGGGCATGAAAGTAGTCGATATATTTTTGATGGTTTTCGTTGCGATAGTCCGGGTGACGCCAATCCGGCTGGGAGTAGTAGCAACCAAAGGGCAGACCGGCAGCGTGGGCAGCGTCGGAGAGTTCCCGGACAATATCCCGGCCAAAGGGTGAAGCGGGGTCGGTGATCTTATAATCGGTCAATGCGCTATCAAAATTGACGAAGCCGTCGTGATGCTTGCTGGTAAAAACCATATAGCCCATACCCGCATCCTGGGCGATTTTCACCCATTCTTGCGCATCAAACAGGACAGGGTTGAACTCTTTGTAGAGATTGTCGTAGACTTCGATGGGCACATCACCTGTGCCGCCCCGATAGAAGCCGCGACGTTCTCCGCCGCGCGACCAGCCGATCTCTGTTCCGACCAGGCTGACCGGCCCCCAATGGATAAAGAGACCGAAGCGGGCGGCACGCCACCAGTCCAGCCGAGACGGCTGGCCCGATTGTGGCTCTGTGGTTGTGGACATAGTTAACGCCGTAGGGTTGTGGGGAAGCGGAGGGGCGGAGGAAAAGGCAAACGACGGCACTAGAGAGTACCGTCGTTTGCCTTTCATACTGTATGCTTACTTGTACTTGGCGTCGTAGGCTTCCTGATAGATGCCCAGGAAGCTCTCCAACCCTGAGTCGTTCAAGGCTTCAATGTAGGAATCCCATTCGGTGTTGACGTCGTAGTTACCAATCACAAAGTTGGCAAACCACTCATCCACTACGCTGTAGACCGTTGTGTTCAGCTCACCAAACAGCTTGGACTGTTCCTCTGTGAAGACCATCGGCGGCACAGCTTTGTCCATTGTGCCGTAGGGTTCCATCAGGTCACGGGTCCATTCGTAGAGCCAGCGCTCCAATGGATCGTCCGGGTTGTAGGTCTGGGCCAGGCGGTACTCATTGGTGCGGAAGGTGGGGGCCGCCTGATTCCAGTGGCGGTTGTGTTCCTCGCCGGACCAGACTTTCAGCACTGTATACTGGGCCTTGCCGCCGGAGATAGAGACGTCATCTGCGCCTGCCCGTACCCAATCCTCGCCTTCGGGGCCGAAGACAGAGCGGGTGGTGGAATCAAAGCCGTAGAAGACATCGGCCATGCGGAAGGCGGCAAGCGGGTTCTGGGCGGCTTTGGTGATGACAAAGTTTGCCTGCCCACCGGTGGGCTGGTAGGGGGTGTGGGGGGTCTGACGCATCCCACTGGGGCCTTCCAGGGGGGCGATGGGTGTAAATTCTTTCCAGCGCCCGCTGGGACCGCCATTCTGGGTGAAGACACCGTACCAGCCAGCGCCGGTGGCTCCGAGAATGGGAATATCCGGATTTTCGCCCAACTGGCGGAGTTGGTTGCCGTCGTTGGTAAAGATCTGGGGATCGATCAGCCCTTCGGAGTAGAGCTTGTTCAGGTAGATCAGCCCCTCTTGCCAGCCGGGCTGGGTAAAGGCTGCTTTGACTGTGCCATCTTCCAGGATCAGGCTAGGTGCGTTGTTGTTGGTCACGCCATCGTTGTAGACGAAGGAGTTCATAATGAACTGATCCAACTGGGCGCGCCAGCCGCCATTGGTGCGCTGGGTGCCGGACAGGGGAATCTCATCCGCTTTGCCATTGCCGTTGGGGTCCTGCTCTTTGAAGGCTTTGAGGACCTGATAGAATTCTTCGGTCGTAGTGGGCACTTCCAGACCGAGTTTGTCCAGCCAGGGCTGGTAGAGCCACATCTTCTGGGACATACTGCAATGATAGCAGTCGTTGATGTGAGGCAGCCCATAGATTTTGCCGTCACTGAGTGTGATCAGATCCTTCACTTGGGGGAAGGTCTCAAAAACCTGGCGGAACTCAGTCCCGTACTCGGCGATGTAGTCGTCCAGAGCCACTACCAGCCCCTGGTCTGCCAGGATCTGTAGCTGATCCAGACGGATGCCGCAACCGATGATGACATCCGGCAGGTCGCCGCTGGCCAGCATCAGATTGAGTTTCTGCTGGGCGTCCGACATAGGCGGAATATCAAATTCCAGGTTGATGCCTGTCAGATCTTCCAGCCAGTAGGTGAACTCGTTCTCTTTGTAGTCCTTGACCATACTGGTAGGGCACAGAAAAGCCTTGATGGTGATGGGCTCGCTCACAACGGGGAACTCGCCGGCTGGCGAGATGAGAACCTCGGAAGCCGAGGCATTCGTCTCAGCCGCTGGGACCGCAGCCGCAGGGGCGGCCTCTTCGCCTGCTGGTCCTGCGGCAGGTTGCTGGGGTGTACAGGCGGACAGTAGCATAACCAGCACCGCCAATGCACTGAAAAGGGTTGATAACTTGCGTTTTCGCATCTGACTTCCTCCTGAAAATCGTGGGTGTGAAAAGTGTGGAACTGAATGGGGATAAATTCGATAAAGTAATCTCGATATTTGTGATCCAAAGTCTGCATCTGTGCGCGTTGCGAAGCGTTGCCTAGCCTTTGACCGCTCCCAGCATAATGCCCCGCACGAAGTATTTCTGCACAAAGGGGTAAATGATCAACACGGGAACCGAAGCGACCACAATCAGCGCATATTTCAGCAGCTCACGCAGAGCCTCCTTGGCCGCCATACTTTTCAGGTCCTCCATCATATTCATATCCACCTGACTCTGGATCAGGATGTCGCGCAGAATAATCTGGAGGGGGAAGAGGGCCTTATCCGAAAGATAGATAAGCGCCGTGAAGAACTGATTCCAGTGATTGATGGCGTAGAAGAGCGTCAATACCGCGATAATCGGTGTGGACAGGGGCAGCAGAATGCGGAAGAAATACTGGAAGTCGTTGCATCCATCCAGGCGGGCTGCTTCCAACAATTCTTCAGGTATAGCGGACCGAAAATAGGCGATGGCAATGATGAGGTTCCACACGGATAAGGCTTGGGGAATAATCATCGCCGCCCGGGTATTGAGCATGCCCAGATCTTTGACCAGCAAATAGGTCGGGATCAGCCCGCCGTTGAAGAACATTGTGAAGACAAAAAGTCCCATCAATACTTTGCGGCCATACAGGTCCTGGCGGGCGAGGGCATAGGCGGCAAAGAGGGTCAGGACAATGTTGACACTCGTGCCCACGACTGCATAGAAGAGGGAGTTGGCGTAGCCAGTCCATATACTCTCGTACTGGAATATCTTCTCGTAGGCCAGCAGAGAAAAATCCACGGGCCAAAGCACCACACGACCGGAAATGACAGCCGCGCCATCGCTGAAGGATGCGCTTACGACATAGATCAGGGGGTAGAGCACCACCAATAGAAAGATAGTCAGTATTGAATAATTGACTATGTTAAATACCTGGTCAACTCGGCTCTCTTGAATACGAATTTCAGCAGCAGACATAGACTGAATTTTAGGTGCCATTTTGGTCTTCCTCTAAAACAAGCTGGTCTCAGAAAACTTTTTGGAAAGCTGATTGGCTGCCAGGAGCAGAAGCAGACCCAAAACGGAGTTGAACAGACCGATGGCTGCTGCGTAGGAGAAGTTGGATACGCCGCCGACCAGACCCACTTTGTAGACGTATGTGCTTATGACCTCAGATGTTTTGAGATTCAGGGGGTTTTGCAGGAGAAACGCCTTCTCAAAACCCACATTGAGCAGTTGACCCATATTCAATATCAGGAGGGTGAGGGTGATGGGGACGATGCCCGGAATGTCGATATGCCAGATGCGCTGTAGACGGTTTGCGCCATCAACCAACGCCGCCTCGTGCAAGGCCGGGTCGATCGTGCTGAGGGCGGCCATATAGATAACCGTATTGAAGCCCGAATTTTGCCATACACCCGACCAAACGTAGATATCGGGGAACATATCGGCGATGCCCATAAAATGGATCGTGTCCATGCCCAACGCCTGGAGGAGCAGGTTGATTGGTCCGCGGCGCAGGTCCAGGAATTGCAGGATCAGGCCCACCATGACCACAGTGGAGATGAAGTAGGGCGCATAGCTGATCATCTGCACGCTGCGTTTGAAGAAGCCCGTCCGTAGCTGGTTCAGGCTCAGCGCAATGATAATGGGGATAGGGAAACCAACCAGGAGGGAATAGAAGGACAAGCCTATTGTGTTGCGCATCAGCCGTTCAAACATAGGCGAATTGAAAAAACGAATGAAATTTTCCAACCCAACCCACTCGCTGCCCAGAATCGTGCGACCTGGCAAAAAATCCCGGAAAGCGATCTGCGCACCGTACATTGGATAGTACATGAAGACGAGCAGCCAAGCTATCGGCAGCGCCAGAAAGACGTATAGCTGCCAGCTCCGCTTGATCTGCCGCCAGGCATTGCCGCGTCTCCGTGATGGACTAAGCACTCTTGTCTTTGCCGGTACAGTCGTGGTTGCTGTGGCCATAAGCCTCTCATTTCCCTCTGTTCGAAGTAGGGGAGTTCAATTATTTACTGCTGAAGATATCGTACAACCGAAAAATATCTACTGCTCGCGGCAGCCCGATGCGTTGACGAGGAACGTCAACAATAGGAGCTTCAGAATTGATCGGTTATCGACCGTCTGAAAAACCGGAGCTTTGTACAATCAGCTATGATCTTTGGGGATGTCGAGCAAACAGCCCTTTTCTGACAGGTCTGTTTGAAGACCATTCAAGCCTACTCGAAAATTAGGGACTTGTCAAACTTATGAACGTATGGTAACGTTACCATACAGGGCTAACCTAGACTATACTCGACGCCGTGACTTTTGTCAACCACCAGTTTTTGGAAACCCAATGCAATGGCGAACATCCGTGACGTGGCCGCCCTGGCCCAAGTCTCCCCCATTACAGTCTCCCGTGTGTTGAACAACCCCGAAGCGGTCAGCCCGGAGACCCGGGCCAGGGTGCGGGCCGCCATTGACGAGCTGGGCTACATCCCCAACCAGATCGCCCGCAGCCTGCGTTCCAACCGCACAAACACCCTGGCGCTGGTCCTCACAGATATCACCAATCCCTTTTGGACGACGGTGGCCCGCAGTGTGGAGGACACGGCCAGCGCCCAGGGCTTCAATGTGATTCTGTGCAACACCGACGAGCGGGAAGACAAACAGGACGAGTATCTCTCTGTCCTGCTGCGCAAACGGGTGGACGGCTTTCTCTTTGTGCCCGCCCGCAGCGAACCCGACGCTGTGGAATCTATCCAGCGCCAGAAGGTGCCGGTGGTGGTGATGGACCGACGCGTGCCCGGCGCGGAGGTGGATGTGGTGCGCAGCAATTCGGAAGCGGGGGCCTATGGCCTGACCCGCCATCTGATCGAACTGGGCCACCGGCGCATTGCGATGCTCTCTGGTCCTTTCTACGTTTCCAGCGCCCAGGAACGGGTGGACGGCTATCGGCGGGCCTTGGCCGAGGCCGGTATTCCTGTGGACGAGCATTGGATTCTGGAAGGTGAATTTACGGTGAAGAGCGGCTATGCCGTGGCTACCCGGATGCTGGCCAGGGCGGAGTTGCCCACGGCCCTGCTGGGGGCTAACAACTTTATCGCCCTGGGCGCAATGCGGGCCATCCGCGAGACCGGTCTGCGCATCCCCGACGATATTTCCGTCGTCTGTGTGGACGACATCCCCGACTGGCTGGTGGGCGAACCCTTTCTCACTGTGGCCGCCCAATCCCCCTACGATCTGGGTGGGCGGGCCACCGAACTGCTCCTGCGCCAGATTCGGGAGCCGGGCGTACACGCCCCCCAGGAAATCCTCCTGTCCACCGAACTGATCGTGCGCCGTTCCACCGCGGCGTTGAATGGCAACCATACAGAATAGAAGGCGGATGACGCGGAAAGGACGGACTTAAGCGGATTTCTCGGAAAATCAGCGGCTATCCGTCTTTTCTGCATTATCCGCCTTCCATTCTTCACCCCGCCCGCAGCGCGGTCAGCACTGCCCGCTTCTGGGCCAAGAACTGGGCTGTCTCCGGGTCGACTGGCTCCACTGAGTCCAGAAAAGCCGCGGCTTCGTCGCTGTCCAGCCACTCCTCATATTGGGCGTAGACCTCGGCGCTCTCCGTCCCCTCCTCCGCGTTGAGAAAAGCCTCGACTGCTTCTTCCAGGGGTGTCGCGCCCAGGTTGTCCAGCACATCGTAGAGGATGTCCAGCCGATCTTGAAAGCGCAGGACGGCCTCGGCATCGCCCAGGCTGCCCGCGTGCTCGATCAATTCTTCCACGGCCTGCTCGAAAGATGGCTCTCCCAGCAGGGGGTAGTCGTCCAGCGCCTCCTCCATCGCGTCGAAATCTTCGGCGTTGAGAAAAGCCTGTAGCGCGGCCTGGGCGTTGTCGTCCGGGGTTGTATCGATGTCGTTGGTCATTGGGATTCTCCTTCTGAAACGCGGGTGCGTTGAAGCGTGGGAACGGTGTGCAAGTACCGGTTTATTGTCGTTGAAGTGGGGATTCTGCGCAAAGAGGGATGAGGGCAAAAGGCAAAAAGACGTGCTTACTCCTCAACTCAAATTGAGTGTAAGGGTGCGTCTCAGAGTCGAGGTGCGAATGGCTGATTCCGGGAATCGACCAAACCAATTGTCTATGCCGGAGATCGCCTGGTCGATTCCCGGAATCGGTTGCCCCATTCTTTGGATATACCCGACTCATTCCCGCCGACCAGCCAATTGCCCCAACACCCAGGCCGGCCACTTGGCCGTGGGCAGGTGGTAGGAGCGGAACTTTTCGCTGCGCGTCTCCTCATCTGAAAAGCCACCCGCATTTCGAATGCACGCGACGAGCGCCGGTCCAGCGTGCGGTTGAGATTGGCGACCGTATCGCACCAGACTTATCGTATGGCTCCCTTTGCTACCTGACGGAAAATTTAGTCAAGGCAAAATTTGTCAGAAGCGAAAAAGCGAAAAAAGGAGTAGAGTTGCCATCAAGTATAGAGCGAGTATAAGGGAAGGAGTCGGATTCACTGAGCGAAGTATACCCACTTCTTTTGTTTTCAGCAATCACAGGTCGAGTGTCCGCCCTGGCCGAAAGTGGACCAGACGACTTTCGAACCGATGGAGAAGACCTTCGCCGTGCTGGCAGGGGTGATGGCGCGATGGGAGGAGTTGGCGGGACAGCCAGCGACCAGCGCCGGCTGAAACCGACGCCTGCCACGAAAAGTGCGTTGAAACCCACTGGCACGGGCATCTCAATTGTCGAATCAAGCAATGAACTTGTCGTAATCTGCATGACTGCCAATCCAAATCCACTGGATTCCATCCGGAGCCTCAATGCCTATTGCTCGATACTGCCTTCCCACGCGTACCGACCACAGTTCGTCAATCCGCTTGAGTTGCAACGAGGGATGCCGGGGATTGTCTTTCAGCAATTCATAGTTCTTGTCAGCCAGCCTTCGAATTTCCACAGGAAGCGCCCAATAGAGCGTCCAGAAATCCGATGAGGTATAGTGCCTCACAATTCGCGCGCCTTGCCTTGGGCAAATTCAGCGCGTGCTTTCTCAATAAGTTTATTGAATTTCCCGGCCTTGAAATCTACGCTGATTTGTTTATCCCACAATTCATCTTCAAGCTGAAGAAACCACTCTCGCAGTTCAGAGAAATCTTCGGTCGGCAAATTGCGGATACGCGTCTGAATTTCTTCCACTTGCGTCATGGGTATAGCTCCTTTGCCTGCTACACTCGAATTCACAACGCCTAACGGTCTGGTTTGGGAACTGGTCGCCGATAGATCTACCAGACGGAACAACTGGCGGATTCCCATCCAATGACCGAAGGATTGGCTTCGTGACCCACTATACAGCCCTGTGATTCCGGTGTCAAGACACCGAATTGATTCGGCGGGTGGGTGTGCTGGCGAGGAAGGCGGCGCGGTTGGAAGCGTTGGCGGGACAGCGAACAACCAGCGCCGGTTGAAACCGACGCCTGCTACGCAAAGTGCGTTGAAACCCACTGGCACGGACATCCCAACCCGTTTCAGCGGGTTTCCCATAGCTGCCACAGCCGCAGACACCGAATGGATTCGGCGGGCAGACTGGCCGGTGTCAGCCTTGCGGCCCGACCAGCCCGTAGCCCGGGAGAATATCTTCGGTATGTTGGCGGGGATAGCGGCGCGGTTGGAAGAGTTGGTGGGATGAGAGGGAGTAGATAAGGAAGTCTAACGCTATATATCCTTCATCCGTTATTTTGCTTTTCTTTCGGCTTCACCTCAAACGCGGCCTGTGACCGAAAGAAACAGACGTCAAATTCCAGAAAGAAGTTGATTTGCCCCAAAATGAGTGGCACATCTCCCGCTTGCGTCCAGGCAAATGCCAATTCAACGGGTGGGAAAGATTGGACTTGCCCCCTCACAATTACACCGTAAGCCGGTACTCTCGATAAGCTTCCAGTCAATACGATTGGAACCGTCTGGTCTTCCCACGAAAAGCCAAGTGCCAGCCCGACGGTATAGGGTAATACATTGACGGTTGAGCCACTGTCAAGCAACCCTTGCAACTCGACAGAGCCATTGGCTGTGCTGAGTGTAATCGGCAAATAGGCCAATTCACTAGCGGCGGTTTGTCCAGTCTCTATTCGATGATACGAAAAACGAACAGGCTTCATATACTGGCAGCCTTATGGGTTTCCAGCATCCCCATTAACGTTCCGGCGGCATCAAAGGCATTGAGCGGCGTCCAAACAGGATATTCTGCGCCCGGCGTCAATAACGGGATGCCATCTTCCTGGGCCAATTCCACTACCAAAAATTGCATCAAGCGAAGTTTATCGGCGCGTGGGAGAAGCCTTACATCGGGGAAAAGTTCGGTCAGCGACATTTCGTTTGCTCCTCTGCTTTGCGGATTCACTGAGCGAAGTATACCCACTTCTTTTGTTTTCAGCAATCACAGGTCGAGTGTTCACCCGTTGCTACGTAAAGTGCGTTTCAACGCACTGGCACGAGAATCCCGACCCGTTTCAACGGGTTTCCCATAGAGGATACCGAA
>JAHDWH010000421.1 GCA_023384455.1 Caldilineaceae bacterium
GACTCTAATCCGCAACCTCATCTGGACAGTGCGACGCACCAAAACGGGAAGTTATCATTCCATCCGGTGCGTCGCACTGTCCACGAAATGACTCTAATCCGCAACCTCATCTGGACAGTGCGACGCACCAAAACGGGAAGTTATTCTTTGACAAGCCCTTACTCCCAAAAAGCCAATTTGCGTTTTTTGTGGCTGGTGGTATACTTGCCACAGCTACTTTGTAGGGCTGCAAATTCTCCGTGAGCAACCACCTCCCCCAGGTTGTTCCGCATTGTTCGAGCCAAATGAAACATAGACAATTTAATACCCGCTTGCGGTCTTTTTGGCTATTATTTTTTCTTGTGCTTCTCGTCGCGTGTACGCCTCCTTCCTCCCAATCATCCGTCTCTGCGCCTGCTCTCCCCGCCCCGGAGAATGGGTCCGAATCCGCTGCTGGCGAATGGGCAATGGAAGGCCAGGGCCTTTCTCGCAGCCGGGCCACGGCTGATCTGCTGGCCCTGCCCACGGGACAGGTGGTTGAATATACAGTCGGTGGCGACACCCAATTTAGCAGCCCGGTGGTTGTGGCCCGGGGCACGCTCCTGGCCGATGGGGAGCGGATTCTCTATGCGCTGAACGGGGTGGATGGCGCAGAGCGTTGGCGTTTTAATCTGCCCGGCTCATTCCTCTCCCCCGCGGTGGCTGGCAACCGGATTTTTGTCCGGGCCGAGTCCGGGAAAGATGGCTTTGTCTACGCGCTCTCTCTGGACACCGGGGCTAAACTCTGGCAGTACCGCTTCCCGGCTGTGGGTAGCTCCTACGACAATGTGGGCGGTCACGTCACCTCGCCCCTGGTGGCGGAAGACCGGGTGCTGGTGGGCGCGGCCCAATCCCTCTACGCGCTGGATGTGGAGAGCGGGGCCGTCGTTTGGGAGTACGCCCTGCAAAGTCCCATCGCCTCGTCGGTGGCTGTGGCTGAGGGGCTGGTCTTCGTCTCGGATTTCAACCATCTCTACGCCCTCTCCGTGGCGGATGGGAGCGAGCAGTGGCGTTTCGGGTTTGAAGCCGTCTCGCTCTTTTTTGCCCCGGTGGTTCTGGCCGAGCAGGTGATCATCACCAGCTTCGATACGGTTTACAGCCTGAATCATTCCAACGGGGAGTTGCTCTGGGCCAAACAGTTGCCCGAACTTCAGGTGATTCCTGCCGGGGCCTACGGCGAGCAGGTCTACGTCAAGTCCACAGACAGCCTGATCGCACTGGGTAAGGCAGACGGTGCGGAGCTTTGGCGCTACACAACGCTCAATTTCATCAGCCTGCCCGCGGTGACGCAAGAACATCTGTATGTGGTTGATCGCTACGGCGAGGGCAGCCAACTGCTGGCAATCGGGCGGGCGGATGGGCAGGCGGTCTGGCGCTCGGATACTGTGCAGTTGGCCCGTTCCGCGCCGACAATTGCCCAGGGCACACTCTTTGTGCGCACGGAAGATGGGCGCATTTTGGGGTATCGGTAATCCGGTGCGACGCACTCGCCCGGACAATAGACCCTTCGGCTGTTCGCTGTGGCGAGTGCGTCGCACCAAGCAGCCCTGTGGTTTCGACAGCGTAAAGGAGCGAAGAATGTTTGGACTTCTTCCCAAAGGACACCTGGCACGACGGGAAGCGATCTGGTTTTGGATATTTATCCTGCCCTGGGTCATCGGTTTTATCCTCTTTCGGGGCGGTCCGATTCTCGCATCGCTTTTTCTCAGCTTCACTGAATATAATGTAGCCAGCTCCCCGGAGTGGGTGGCCCTGGACAATTTCACCCGTCTGGCCAGCGACCCGATTTTCATCAAATCCCTGCAAGTTTCCGTCTACTACACCTTCCTCAGCGTGCCTTTGGGGATTGTCGTCTCTTTGGCAATGGCGATGATGCTCAACCAAAAGGGCGTGCCCTTCCTCGGTATCCTGCGCACCCTCTACTACATTCCCGCGCTGGTGGCGGGCAGCGTGGCGGTGGCTCTGCTCTTTCAGTGGATACTCAACCCCAGCTTCGGTATTCTGAATTATCTCCTCGGCCTCTTTGTCGGGCCAAATGGGATTATCCCCCTGGGAATCGTCGGTCCGCGCTGGTTTTTCGATCCCAATTGGGTCGTGCCCTCTTTTGTGTTGATGAGTTTGTGGGGCTTCGGCGGCTCGATGCTGCTCTATCTGGCCGGTCTACAGGGGGTTCCCACCACCCTTTACGAAGCCGCTACGATTGACGGGGCCAACGCCTGGCATCGCTTCCGCAATGTTACCCTGCCGATGATCTCCCCGGTGATTTTGTTCACTTTCATTACGGGGATGATCGGTTCGTTTCAGGTCTTCACCCCGGCCTATATTGTCTCTGGCGGCCAGGGCGGCCCGGCCTACGCGTCGATGTTCTATGTACTCTACCTCTACCTGAACGCTTTCCGGCGCTATCGCTTTGGCTATGCTTCGGCCCAGGCCTGGCTGCTCTTCCTTGTGATTTTGGTGCTGACTGTGTTTGCCTTCCGGGCCTCGCGCCGGGCCGTCTACTACGAGTCCGCCACCGAAGGCGAAGAGATGATTTAGCTGGTTTCATCTGAAATCAATGGATTGGGTAGCACTGCACAATAGCGTGGAGTCATGAGCACCACTTTTCGATGAGTTTTA
>JAHDWH010000422.1 GCA_023384455.1 Caldilineaceae bacterium
GAAAGTGCGGTTGCAAACCGCACCTACAGATTCCACGATCTTCTTGATCAGTACACAAATTGTGGATTTGGTTGTAATGACAGCGGTGGGTTATTGATTTTTGCAGCGTCAGCGTTTCGGTCCTGTGCGTTGCTACACGGAGAGTGACAACGATACCATTACCATACAGCGAAGTCTTTCAATTGTCAAATGCAATTTTTGCCGTTTCCCCTCTCGTTTCCCCTCTCGTATTCCCTCTGTTACACCCAATGCAACGCCTATGTAACATATCTGGCCCTGGCAATGCACGGGAAATCTGGGATGCTGTGGACAGCGTTTCACAGCGGCCTACGGGCCAACAGGCGTACAGGTGCGACGCACTCGCCACATTGGGTTTGTCTTCCCACGTTCCACTGGCGAGTACGTCGCACCCAAAGCCTGTACAGTTCCCAGGAGAATTCTTATGCAGAGCCAACTCAACTCCCTTCGTGTGTATGTGCTACTTTTGATGGTTGCGATTCTTTTCAGCGGCTGCGCGGCTCCCCTGGCCGCCCCCGCATCAGCACCGGCGGCGGAAGCACCCGCAGCCGCAGCCCCCGCCGCCGAAAGCGCCCGGCCAGCCAGGGAACCTGCCCTGTCTGCACCGGCTGCCCCCTCCTCCCATCGCAGCCCCACGCCGGTTCCTTATGACAACCAGCGCCCCGCCGAACCGGTGACAGCCGGTGTGGTGGACGACAACGAGCAGTGGAACGACTATCTGGACTACCGGGCGCGCCACGACTATCTGCAGGTAAACGAGCGGGACATCTCTGAACGCATTACAATTCAGGTGTGGGACGAGAGGAACGAGCCGGTCCACGACGCCACTGTGGAAATCTACGGCGACCAGCAGCAGGTCATCTTCACCGGGCGCACGGACGCAGGCGGGCGGCTCTTCTTCCACCCTCGGGCCCTGAACGACCGTCAGCGGGTGCAGACCTACTTTGTCACGGCCAGCAAAGGCTATGTGGCCCAGCGCCAACAGTTCTCCCGCCAGGAGAGCCGCTGGACGATCACTCTCATCGATCCGCCCAGCGCCGAGCGCACCCAACTGGACCTGCTCTTTCTGGTCGATGCCACGGGTTCTATGTCCGATGAGATCGAAAAGCTGACCAATTCCATCGCCGAGATCGCCGACCAGATCGACGGCCTGCCCGAACAGCCCAGCGTGCGCTACAGTCTCGTCTCCTACCGGGACCGGGGCGACGCCTATGTGGTCAAGGCCGAGGAGTTCACCAGCCATCTCAATCTCTTCCAAAAGCAACTTTCGCGGCTGCGGGCCGACGGCGGCGGCGACTATCCCGAAGCGCTGAACGAGGCCCTGCACACGGCCCTGCACAACTCCGACTGGACCGGCGAGGATGCGGTGCGTCTGGTGATTCTGGTGGCCGACGCCCCGCCCCACCTGGACTATCAGGAGCGCTTCGCCTACGATACGGATATGATCGAGGCGGTGAGGATGGGCGTAAAAATTTTCCCGGTGGGGGCCAGCGGTCTGGACGAGCAGGGCGAATATATCTTCCGACAGATGGCCCAGTTCACCGGCGGCAAGTTCGTCTTCCTGACCTATGAAGACGGCGCAGACGCCAGCAGCGGCCCCGGCACAGAGACCACCCACGACGTGGACAACTATTCCGTGGACACCCTGGACCGGCTGGTGGTGCGCCTGGTGCGGGAGGAGTTGGCGAAACTGCCCCAGGGCAGTCGGCAGTAGGCGGGTATTGGGCGAAAGTATCCGATTGACTGCACAGGCAAATGGCGCTAAAATGACTATAGCAATGACTATAGTCATTTTAGCGTCTTCTTTGGAGAAGAAGTTCGACTTTTGCCAAAAGTCGAACTTCTGGCAAAAGTCGAACTTCTGGGTTGACCAGCCCCGCTTTATACCTTCTTTGTGAGGAAAATGATGGCCGTAACCATCTCGAAGACCCAATTGAAAGCCCGGATGCTCCAGATTTTTCGTGAATTGGAGGAGAGCGGTGAGGAGCTGATCGTCACGGATCGGGATCGCCCTGTGTTGCGTGTGGTTCCGTTTCGCCCCAGGACAACGGTTGAAGATGTATTTGCCGATATTTATGGGCAAATTGAATTTTTCGAAGACCCCAACGCGCCCACCAGCGACGATTGGCTGGATTTGTTATGATTGTACTGGATACGTCAACCGTTCTTTTCTGGACGCAAAACCGTACACTGCTTTCGATGCCAGCTTTGGCTGCTATTCAGGAAGCCGGTAGTCTGGCTATTGCCACCATCTCTCTTTGGGAAATTGGTTGGAAGCAACGGATGGGCAAGCTGCATCTGCCGATCAACGCCGCCGAGTTATACGAGCGACTTCGGCTGGTTGATCGTGTGACTTTTCTGCCTACGACTGCTGACATCTGGCTCACAACAGCTACCCTGAATTGGCATCACAGGGACCCAGCGGACCGGATAATTGTGGCGACGGCCAGACTGCATAGCTGCCCGCTGGTGACATCGGATGAAACGATCCGCCACTTCTATGAGGGGGCCGTCTGGTAGAGCGATGGATAGGGAGAGGCAAATAGGACAATCATAGAATCTGTAGGTGCGGTTTGTAACCGCACTTCTCCGGGTGAAAGTGCGGTTACAA
>JAHDWH010000097.1 GCA_023384455.1 Caldilineaceae bacterium
CGCACAGGCAGCCGAAGGGGCACTCGTCTCTTGCGCAGCTACAAGCAGCGCCTACGAGAACACAAAAAACTTTGTTGACAGTGCAATCAGTACTTTGTAAACGAAGTAGTTTGGCATTTCTGTAGGTGCGGTTTTGAACCGCACAGGCAGCCGAAGGGGCACTCGTCTCCTGCGCAGCTACAAGCAGCGCCTACGAGAACGCAAAAAACTTTGTTGACAGTCAACGACTCACCCCTGGGCAGGGCACAGTCAATCGGATGGCGGTTCCGGCCCCTGGCCTGCTCTGAATCCCCAGACTGGCCCCCAACTGTTCGCAGCGCTCCCGCATATTGCGCAAGCCCCAGCCACCTTTCGGGGAAGTGTCTGGGGCAAAGCCAACGCCGTTGTCGCGGATTTCCAGGGTAATCTGGGCCGCACCCTCCGTCTGTCTCTCCCATCCCATCTCCACCCAGATTTCGCTGGCGTCGCTATGGCGGCAGCTATTGGTCAGCGCCTCTTGCGCAATCCGCAGAAGGTTGAGTTCCTGGGCAGGGAGCAACAGACCCGCTTCATAGGCCAATTCGGCGCGGATGGGGATGTGAAAGGTACGCTGCTGGCGCTCGATCACCCGGTGCAGGGCGATGAGCAGCCCGTTTGCCAGGATGTCGGCGTTTAGGTCGTTGATGAGATTGCGCAGGTCCGTGGCGGCCTGGGTCACTTCCCCGGCCAGATCGAGCATTTCGGCCTGGATCAGCGCCGGTTGCTGGTGGCTGATCTGTTTGGCCCGGTTCAAGCGGATGCGCACACCCAGCAGAGATTGAAGGAGTCCGTCGTGGCTCTCCCGGGCAATGCGGGAACGCTCGTCCTGAATGGCCTGCTGGAGTTCGAGATTTTTGCGTACCTCAATCTCCTGGCCCAGTTCGGCTGTGCGCTGCTCCACCAGTTCTTGCAGGTGGAGCTGATAGGTGCGTATTTCCAGACCGGATTGTTCGAGGCTCTGGGCCATACGATTAAAGGAACGCACGATCTGGCTGAATTCGTCCTCCCAGGGCAGAGGCGTCATGCGGTAGGCCAGCTTTTCCTGCTCGATCTGACCAAAGCTGTGCAATAGCTGCTGTACAGAGGCCGTCACTGTGCGTCGGTAGTAGAGAGCAAAAAAGATAACGAAGAACAGACTGCCGATAACTTCGAATCCGACAAGTGGCTGTAAAAGACTGCTCAGGTGAGTAGCCAACTGACGATAGGCCGGTGGCGTCACAAATTCAAAGGGCATCTGCGAGCCGATGATAGCGGAGATGGGAATCCCTGCCCCTTCGATGCGAAGAAAGGCAAGGCTGATCAGCCAGCCGAGTACGGATACCAGCCCTAAATAGATAATCAGCACAGCCCCGACCACACGCACTTCCAGCCCGACGCGGACCAACCGGTAACGCAGATAGACGAAGGCGGCCGTGACCAGACTGCCCATCACCAGCAGATCGGCGGAGACCATCACCCATACGGGTATCGGCCCTTTTTGAAACCAGACGAAAGAGAGTGGTATAGCGAACAGACTGGCGACCACCAGCACAAACCAGCGGTAAAATCGTCCGACATCGCTCTGGGGTGCCAGGAAAATGCAGCGCAGATGGCTGACGTTGGACAACCCTTTTGCCTCTTCGGCAGCCCACAGTTTGCGCAGCAAGAGCGCCAAAACCCAGAGACCTGCCAGCAGCATCGGCGCGGATCCGAGTTGCGGGCGCAGGGGGACGACGCCGGTCTGCCAGAAAGCCCAGAAGCGATAGCCCGTGTAGACCAGATCCGCCCCGGTCAGGAGAAGGATCAGACGGGGCACGTAATGGGCTTCCCAGGGGTGTCCGAAGTGCTCCATCGGTGGCAAGGAGTAGAAAGCGCGGGCAATGGCGTGGAAGAGGAGGAGAAAACAGGGAATGCGCAGGTATTGAAGCAGAAGGAGCAGCGTGTGGTCCGTTATACCGATGATCAGGCTGATGAGAATGAAGAGACCACCCCACCCGGTGGCGTGCATCACCCAGCGTGTGGCTGCCTGCTCTGGCGCAGGCGTGCGCCGGATGATCCAGCGCAAGTAGATCAGCAGCAAGAGGATCAGTAAGAGAACCGCAACTTGAGAAATGGTGTAGGGACGGATATGCACAGGTGGGCACGCATTCGCTAGACTTGGATGGGGTGCGTCCCGGAATCGGGGCGAAACGTGCCCGCCGAATCAATTCGGCGTCTGCTACGGGAAATCCGTTGAAACGGGTTGGGACAATTCCCAGTGCGTTTCAACCCACTTCCCATAGCAGACGCCGGTTTGCAACCGACGCAACGCTTCCCCCGATTCTGGGATACACCCGCTTGGGTGGCGTTTATTCCTCGGAGTAGGATGATGCCATTATACTATGAGCGGACTGTTGTTCGGACTCTGCCGTAACTCGTATTTTCAGGAGACCGCGGACGGCGGACGACCGACCACTCCTGACATCTTTTCTATTGCTGTCCGCCGTCTGGGGTCAGCGGTCTGCTGATTATTTATTCGCCGATTCCCATCTGTTACTGACTCTGCCCATGCCACGCGTCAAATTACTGATTGTAGACGATCACGACTTTTTCCGCCGTTCCCTGATGCTGCCCCTGCAAATGGACGAGCGCATCGAAATCGTCGGCACGGCCACCTCCGGGGATCAGGCCATCGGCCTGGTGCGCAGCGCGCGGCCGGATGTGGTGCTGATGGACCTGAATATGCCCTATCTCTCCGGTCTGGCCGCGCTGGAACGCATTACCCCCCAGGCGCACGCGCCAGTGGTTCTGGTGCTGACCGGTGTGGACGACGGGGACAGCGTTCTGCGCGCCTTTGCTGCCGGTGCGGCAGGCTATCTGCGCAAGGATATGATCACCGATGAGATGCTGGTCGGCGCGATTTTCACTGTCGCCAGCGGCGGCATCTTTCTCGATCCCAAAACCTTCGCCCTCTTGCGGGCCGTCCTGCCCGCTAGTCACCCCCGGCTGGTCGAGGAGCGTCTGCGCCTGGCCCAACTGTCGCCGGACGAATCTGCCCTGCTCCGCTATGTGGCCTTAGGCTACGACAACGACCAGATCGGCCAGAAACTTCAGGTCGCCCCCAAGACTATCTCCAACCGTCTGAGCCAGATATATCTACAACTGCGCGTCGGCAATCGGGTGCAGGCGGCCAACTTTGCCCTGCGCAACGGTCTGGTAGACATCAACGACACCCTCTGACACGCCTTCCCGCTTTCGGGGTAACTCTGCAGGCCAGCGCCGGTTGAGTAGGCTGGGGCTGTTTCCAGCCGTATCGAAACCAAAGCGGGTTACCCATCAGTTGTACACGAGGAAACACACCCATAATCAATGAAAATCAGAACGCAGATTGCGCAGATTTTCGCAGATTGAATCCGTGTGAATCCGTTCTTTCCGTGTCCATCCGTGTTCTATTTTCAGAACAGAATGGGTTCACACGGAATGACTCGTAGACCCGTTCGCTTGATTTCGATACGCCCTCCGAAGACTCCGGGCTACTCAATCAGCGCTCTCTGGTCTGCTGGCTGAATAGTTACCTTTCGGGAATACGTCTACTGCAAAATCCGAGTTTTTTGTGCAGATTTCCCCCCCATTTCCAGGAGTGGTTCGGTCTCAAAAACTCGGTTTTTAGCCCTCTTGTAGAGAAGCCGGGAACAGTTCCCCCAATTCGGCTATTTCTTCCCGCGGCAAGTCCACTGTTCGTCGCATATCCTTTGGGGATGGCGAGCATACGGCTTCTGATTGTTGAAGATCACGACTTCTTCCGACGCACAATCGCGCTTCTTCTGGGGACAGAAGAACGGATCGAAATCGTCGGCGCTGTCGCGTCCGGCGCAGAGGCGATTCGGCTCGTGTCCGCCCTGCGCCCGGATGTGGTGCTGATGGACCTGAATCTGCCCGACACCCCCGGCCTGGTGGTTATTGGAGAAGTTACGTCCTATGACGACGCGCCGGCCGTTCTGGTGCTGACGGGCGCGGATGAAGTGGAGAACGTTCTGTGGGCCTTCGCCGCGGGCGCGGCGGGCTATCTGCGCAAGGAGATGGTCGGCGAGGAACTTCTGGTCAGCGCGATTTTCACAGTCGCCTGTGGCGGTGTCTTTCTGGACCCCAAGACCTTTGCCCGGCTGCGAGCCGGGTTCATCGAGACCGGTTAACACACTCCCCCCCCTGCCCCCGCCGGGAACTTTTCCCAAAAAGATTCATTTTTTCCCGCCACAACTACTCCAATTCAACGTATGCTAGTTCCCAGCGCCGATCTCTCGGCGTCAATGCCCGTCCGCATCTATCGTTATCCGTTCCTGTGGAGAACCCAATGAGCCAATCCAGGCGTCTGTTCACTTCCTTAATCCGATTTCTGATCATTGCTGGCCTGCTCTTTCAGCAGATCGCTATTCCGCTGGATGCCCTGGCCGCGACCAGACAACCAGCAGCCCGCGCAGCAGCCAGCCTGCTGCGCGGGCAGAATGAGGAGGTGAACGCCTATCTGGAACGGGTTGCCACGGCCCAGCCAGAGCTTTTCCAGCAGGCCGCGATGGCTGCCATCCAGGATGCCTTTAACGGCGCTATCCCGGAGACGGCGGGGGAGCAGGCGATGGAGGAGCAGATCGCCTACTATCTCAACAATGCCGTGGCCCAGGGAGAATTCACGCCCCCACCACCCGCAGGCTCGAACAGTTCGAGCATCGACGGCGACACCTACCGCTGGAATTCGACCCAGACCGATCCGAGTGGATTGGGGGGCAGCGCCTGGCAGATGACAGCCCGGCTCGACGGGGACCCCCAGCTTTTCGCCAAACACTTTGAAGAGATGATGGCGAATGAATCTCTGCCCGCCGCCCTGCCTTCGGACGAGCAGATGGCCGCGCAGGCGAGCAGCGAGAGCGCCTGGGCCAACCCCTTCGTCAATGCAGTTGCGCCGCAGGTTGAGAGGACTGTAATTGAGACGGCTGCGGTCGAGAAAACCCACAAAGCCATCGCCTACACAAGCAAAAGGGAGCGGGTCGATCTCCTGGCTGCCGAGGCATCCCTGCCCCGGTCCGTCACCCCGGCCCAGTCCATCCAGACCCCTAGCCAACAGTTGGCCGCTGCGACCGCGGCTTCACTCACGGCAAGCCAATCTGGCGCATCCGCCCTTGTGCTACCCGCTGTAGCACAAAAGGTGGAAGCGCTCCAGGCCGATCTGGCCGTGACGATGACAGCGCCCATCACAGCCGAGTTCGGCTCGGTGATCACTTATACAGTGACGGTCGTCAATCACGGCCCCAGCCCGGCCAGCGCGGTGCAACTGTCCCAAACCCTGCCCGCCAACGGCGTCTACACCGGGACTGTGGCCGGCTGCACGGGCAGCACAGAGAGCGTGGCCTGTTCTGTGGGAGCGCTCGCCGTCAATGAGAGCCGCGATCTCAATCTCGCCGTGCAGATGAAGGGCAACGATGTGGTCACCAGCACTGTGGAGGTGCGGGACAGCGGCGGCACAGTCGATCCCGGCGGTCTCCCGGCCACAGCCAGCGCGGCCGTCACGGTCACATCCTCCAGCCGCCTGACGATGACCGTCGGCAATGTTGTGATCGCGGCCAACAGTTTCGTCACCGTGACCAATCAGGTGGAAGCATCGGGCGCGGTGGAGATCGGTGCTGTGCAGCCGGACAAAAGCATCGCCTTCCATCTCAAACTCGGCGCGGATGATGCGGTGAACTGGATGGCCGGGCAGGAAGCGGTGAGCGGAGAGGGAACCCTCTCCCAGGTTCTCAAGGATTTCAAACTCTTCGTCGGCCCCTTCGCCCTGGATGCGTCCCAGAAAAATCCGCTGATTGTGCCCGACGCCGCGGCCAAACCGTCTATCAAAGAACTGGGCGGCTTCAGTGTGATTGGCAAGCCGTCGATTGTGGATGTGGCTGTGATCAGCGGCACGGCCTCGGTCTCGGCTACGATTGCCTTTGACCTACCCGGTCTGCCTGTTACCAAGACCGTCAGCATCACCTCCACCCCCGGCATAACCACAACCGAAGTCGTCACTATCAGCGAACGATCCCTCGTCGCCCTGGTCAAACCCGGCGGCAAAGTCGAAGGAACCATCAAGAAGTTTTCGATGGTCTTCGCGGGCCTGAATATCGAAATTGCCAAAGCTGTGATGACCGATGACTCGATCAAAGTCAAAGATGCCGAGTTGACCCTGCCCGATACTTTTGGCGGTCTCACCGGTATCATTTCTGAGATGACGATCAAAGCCAAAAGCATCAGTTTTGGCGGGGCCGGGGTGAAAATTCCCTTCCCGGATATTTATCCCGTGGGCAAACCAGTAACGACAACAGCTACCCTGTCAACCACCCAACTGATAGCCAGCACCTCCCTGACCCAGACCGGCACAGTGACGCCAACGGTGGCGATTGTCAAAAACTCGGCCACAGTCGGCTATTTTGAGGGGAAATATAGCCTGCAACTGGAAGGAACCCTCCAACTGTGGCTGCCCGGCAACCAGCGCAACATCCCCATCGAATTCAAAATCGACGATTCGGGCCAGCTCGAGGCCAAAATCAAAGAGATCACCCTGAGTCTGGCAGGCCAAGACCTGCTGATGAAGGAGGTTGAACTGAGCAACGATGGCTTGAAGGTCGAGGAAGCCACCCTCACCTTCCAAAGCCAGGTGGACAAGAGCAAAGAGAAGGCGGCCAGGGCACGGCTGCTGCGGGCCGAACCCAACGCCGACCCCAAGCCGGAGGAAAAGAAAGCCGATAAGAAGCTATCCGTCATTGTCAAGAAGGTTGTGATCGACAAGAACGGTATTGCCATCGGCGGCGTCGGGGTCACCAACTATCTGCCCGACCTCAAAATTGGCAAAACAGCTACCTTCGGCAAACTCGAATTCACAGTGGAAGTGAACGATCCGACCGGCGACGCCTCCCTGGAGTTGGCGTTGAAGGGCGTCCTCAAAATCCACATCGAAGGCAACGAGCAGGAGACAAAGTTCTCGGCCAAGATGGACAAGAAGGGCAAGTTTTCGGGCAAAATCGCAAAGTTGAGCCTGACCATCGCCAAGTCCACCCTGGAGATGAATGAGATCGAGTTCGACGGCAAGGGCTTCCGCACAAAATCGGCTACGCTGACCCTGCCGGAGATTCTGCGCAAGACCGTCGTCACGATCAATCAGGTCGAAGTCAATGAGAAGGGCCTCTCCTTTGGGGATGCCAATGTGGCGATTCCGGTGGAATTCACTATCGGCAAGCCAGATGCAGCCAACAGCCTGACAGTGAAGGGATCCCTGACACTGGTTCTGGCCCAGGATCGCACCTACGGCTTTGCGGTCGAGGGTACTGTCACCATCAAACTGGCTTCCCAGACTGTGGAAGCGGCTGGCGCCCTGCGTATGGACACCTCCGGCGCGGTGCGCGGCTCGGTGGACAGCTTCAAGCTGGTCATCGCCGGTATGGAACTAGCAATCAAATCGGCCACCATCGAAGGCAGCACGCTGAAGGCCAACGAAGCCACCCTCTCGATTCCCAAGGAGTGGGGCGGTCTCTCGGCAACGGTCTATCAGATCGAAGTCGGGGAAAACGGCTTTTCTATGGGCGGTGGTTCTTTCAAACTGCCCGAAATCTCTGTGGGCGATATGAAGCTCAGCCTGGAAGGCACCCTGAAGAAAGAGGGCGACGGTTACGTCATCGGCGCGGGTGGCAGCCTGAAGATGCCCAACGTGGGCGGCGCCGGCTGTAGCGGTCTGGGTGTGGCCGTGGAAATCTCCACGGGCAGCAACCAGGCAATGGTTATGCGCATCGAGCCTCTCAGCGCCGAGCAGGCCGATGGCTTCCAACTGCGCAAGGTGAGTGTATCGCTCCAATGCACGATTCCCTTGGGATCGAGCGGCTTCGATCTGACTTCTGTCTCCGGCACAGTGACCCTCTCCAACAACGTCACCAAAATCGAAATCAAAGTGACGATGGAGAGCAAGCTGCGGGTTGGTCCCTTCAATGCCCTGACCGCCGATGGGAATATGAGCATTGAGTCTGTCAAGCAGCCCCGGAAGTTCGAGATCGGCATCGGCGCTTCTGTGAAGGTCTTCTCGATGTTCCAGGCGGCCCAGGCCAAGGCGCTCATGCGCTTCAGCGATGGCGATGTGCCCTTCCTTTTCAAGGCTGAGATGAATATCGACGCTGTGATTGCCAAGGGCGAGATCAAACTCAACGCCTGGACCAAAGATGGCAGCTTCCACCTGACCGGCCGCATCTTCGGCGAGGTGGGTGTGAGCAAAGGCGCGTTGGGGAACAGTTGCTTTACCCTCTACCAGCCCTACTACAACTCCTGGCGCGACTGGGGCGTCCGACGGCTGGAAGTGTGCGTACCCATCCCGCCCAAGGACCTCTTCTTCGGTGCTACGATGGAGTTTGGCGAATTCCAGCGCGACGGCGGAACAGCCTGGGGCTTCAAGGCTGGCGTCTCTTTCCTGGGCAAGACCTATGGCATCTACGTGGATACGTCTGGCCGCTTCAATCTGGGCAATGTAGACCAGTACAGACTGGTCGATGCGCCAAGTCTGCGCCGGGCGCGGGAGGTACACGCAATGGTGGCCTCTGGCCGTATGGCGCGGGCCGCGCTCAGCCCAGCGGATATGGACCTGCTCGATTCCTATCACTTTGTCGATGATCAGGTGATTATCGACGTGGCAACCCTGACCCGCCCCGGCGACCTGGGCGTCACCATTCTGCGTTCGTCAGAAGACTCAGACGTAGTCATCACACTCATACGCCCGGATGGCCTCGGCATCACAGGGGTCAATCCGCCCGGCAACGTCACCTTCCGCGAAGAGATGGTCAGCTACGACAATGTGACTGACCCGGCAACCGGCAATCCCATCGACCAGACGGGTCTTCGCCCCACCGTCCAGACCTTTATGAATGTCACCAATGCGGACCTGGGCAACTGGCGTATTCAGTTGAACCGGGAGCCGACCTACGACTTCATCATCAATGTGGACGGCACAGTCTACGGCCCGCCGGTGGAGAAGCTCTCCATCGCCGGTCAGGAGACCCTGGACAATCGGGTCGATCTGACCTGGACCCAGGCCGCGGAGATCACCAGTACGGTCTCGATCTTCGCCACCACCGACACAATTACTACCACCGCCAGCTACACGTCAACCCAACTGACAACCGACGCCAACGGCATCCAGGCGGCCCAGGTACTCACCACCGACCTGGGCACTGTTACCCAGTTCGGCGGCTCCTATGTGGGTTCCTACAGTTATCTGCCCGGCAAGCAGACGATAACCGAGGCGGTCGATCTCTCCTTCCTGCGCAGCGGAACGTACAGTCTGTGGCTGGAAGTGGACGACGGCCAGAACCCGCCCACCCGGCGCTACTTCCCCGGCACGGCGACTGTCTGGCACGATTGGCAGGAAAAATGGCAGGCCAATGTGGCGGTGACGCCGCAGCTGGGCGGGCTGACTGTGGCCTGGGGCGAACATCCCAACCCGGATGTGGACGGCTATGAGATCGAATTGACCAGCGTCGGCAACAACAGCGATCCGGACATCTTCTCCCTCGCAGTCGGCCAGGCTTTCTCCCAGACCCTCACCGGTCTGTCGGCCCGGCAGACCTACTCTGTGACCGTCGTTGCCTACGACACGGGCACCGACCGCACATCCGTCTCCGAAGCGGTCAGCGCTCGGCCCCTGGAAGCGCCATTCACCTTCACGGCCACGCCTGGCGCGGTGACGGTCAACGGCGGCAGCCCAACCAATGTAGGGTTACAGATCGCTTCGACGGTCAATCCCTACCCTAATTCGGTCTTCCTGGACCTAGTGGACCTGCCCGACGGCATCGACCTGGCCCTGACCACCGATATCGTCACACCGACGGTAACGGGCGTCCAGGCCGGACTGACCATCACCCCGACGGAGACCCTGCCCGACGGCGTCTATACGATTACCGTAGAAGCATCCGCCAACGGGGATGTGAAGACGGTGCGGATTCCTGTCACTGTGCAGGAGCCTGCCTTCACCCTGCAAGCCAGCAGCAGCGCCCTGACTATCTTTGACAGCGGCAGCGCCAGCGTGGATATCAGCGCCCTCTACCAGTTCGGTGAGATGGATGTGATCGACATCGCTCTGGAAACGTTGCCCGCGGGCCTGGACTGGGCCTTCGACAATCCCAGCTTTGCCCCAGGCGGCAAAGCCACACTCACGCTGACCGACACTGGCTATCTGGCCTTCGGCAGCTACAGTGTGACAATCGTCGGCACGGATTACGAACACGACCAGACGCTTACTCTGCCCCTGACTGTCGCCGGTTTTGAGATATTCTCAGACTGGAACAGTTGGGCAGCCCTGAATAGCGAAGAGGTCGCCTACGCAGTGACGCTGGACGGCGCGGCCTGGCCGGATGGGGTAAGCTTCGCCTTCGATCCCGCCTCTCTGGGGGACCGCTTCAGCGCCGAACTGTCGGCTGACACGGCCAATGTCCCGGCCACCGTCACCGCTTTTGTGACAGCCCTGGCCGACACGCCACCGGGGGTCTACGAGCTGCTGCTCCACGCCACCAGCCGGGGCGTCGCCAAGACAGTGCCCCTCTATCTGACTGTGGCCGACGACGAGAACGCCACCGATCTGCAAATGGGCTACAGCGCTACGCCGGCGGATAATGTCGTCATCGCCGGTGAGAGCTACAGCTACACCCTGGCCCCCCGCAACATCAGCGCCGTCCCCGCAGTGGATGTCTCCGTAGCGGAGACGACCTTCGGAGGGGACTATCTGAGTCTGGTGGACGGCGCAGGCTGTGCCGTGAACGACACCGGCGACCAGATAGACCTGCTCTGCGATCTGAATGACATCCCCGTGGGCAACGCGGGCGGTTCAACTGTCATCACCTGGCAGGTGGACGCGGACGCGCCCGACGGCGAGCTGCTCACCCACCAGAGCGATGTGCTGGCCGACGGGACAACCAACACGGAAACATCCACCCTGGACAATCTGGCCGAACTCGCCCTGACTGTGGCGCGGCTGGCCGACCTGACCCTGCAAGCCCAGGCAAGCCCGGAGCTGGCTGGGGAATCTCTGACCTACACGGCCACTGTCACCAACGACGGGCCATCCTATGCGGACGAAGTGGCGGTGGAGATCTTCCTGCCCGTAGGGGTCAGCCTGGAATCGACAGCGCCGGGCTGTGCGCAGAACGGCGAACTCGTCACCTGTGGGGCTGGCGGACTGGCCCCCAACGCGAGCGCGGTGACGACTATCACCGTTCGCATCGAACCCGACCAGCGGGATGGGCTGGAAGCGCTCATCTTCGCCAGCAGTGGGTCGGACGATCCGGACTACGACAACAATTATGACTTCGTACTCTCCAAAGTGGACGCTTTCGCCGAGTTGGCTGTCAGCATCACACCGGAGCGCACAAGCGCCACCGAGGGCGATACCGTCGGCTACACCGTCGTTGTCGCCAACACCGGGCCGTCCCAGGCCACGAATGTGGATGTGGCGCTGATCATTCCCGATACTGTGGACATCCTGGAGTTCCGGGTGGGGGATGTGGAAAGCAGCGCGGACGAACTGGTCATCGACGCCGGGAGGAGCCTGACCCTGACCGTCGCGGCCCTCTTCCTGGAGGACAGCGCAGGGCAGCCTGTGCAGATCGATGTGGAGGCCGACGCTGTCGAAGCAGATTTCGTCCAGAACAGCGATCAGAGCCTGACTGTGGCCAATGCCAACCCGACAGCCGTGCTGAGTGGCACGCTGACTGTCAACGAAGGGGAGTGGGGGGTGCTGACTGTCGCTATGAGCGACCGGGGCGGCGACTTCGACCTGCTGACAGTGGAATGGGACCTGGACAATGACGGCCAATTCGACGACGGGAGCAGCGCCAGAGTCCTCTTTGACGCCCGCTCCATCGACGGCCCGGCCACCCGCCCGATTGCAGTCCGTGTGCGGGATGACGACGGCGGCCAAGTGATCGTCAACGGGACTGTCACCATCCAGAATGTGGCCCCGGTGGTCGATGCTGGCCCGGACCAGTTCCGCCCCTTCGACGGCGTCTTCCTCCTCAACTACGAGTTCGTGGATACATCGCCCAGCGATTCGCCCACGGCACGGGTCGATTGGGGGGATGGCACAGTGGAAAACCTGCCCCTGGCGGCCCGCAGCGGCACGGCCCAGGTCAGCCACACCTATAACAAAGTGGGCAAGTTCGCTGTCAATCTCTGTGTAAACGACAACAGCGGCGGCGAAGGCTGTGACCAGATCATCGCCCAGGCTGCCTGTCGGGAAAATGGGCTGACCGCGCAGATCAGCACAGCGGGCAAAGAGATTGTCGTCAATCTGAAGAACGCCAGCGGCACTGTGGCGATTCCCGCCGGGCTGCCGCTGACCCTCTACAACGGGACAAGCGCGCTACAAACCTTTAGCCTGGCCCAGCAACTGGCCGTCGGTGCAAGCCAATCGTTCGGCTATACCTGGCCCAACGGTGCGCCCTTCAGCTATACAGCCCGGCTGGCTATCGATGATAACGGCCAGGGGGTCAAGACAACGAAGCTCTGTTCGGGCAGCGTCGAGAAGAGCGTCGTTTCTTTCCTGATGTTCCTGCCGGTCATCAGCAACAATGCTTCGGCTTCGGCAACCTCCGACTAGGAATAGAGCAGCCCACGGGTGGTAGGGGACGGGAGACGGGGAGGTTATCCCCGTCTCCCATCCCCTACCACCCATACTGCTCCGGCCCCCAACTGCGGGTGCGCAGAGCCTGCTCTGCGGTGATGAGCGTGCGGTCGGGCAGGTCGTCGTAGAGGATGACGCCCGGCCCGACGACGGAGTAGACCCCTGTGCGGCGGCCCGGCATAATAATGGCGTTGACGCCCGTGCGGCTGAAGTCGCCGAAATAGGCCAGATTGGCCCCGGCGGTCGGCACTTCCGCCCGGCCCTGCACCCGCCACACAGTCTCCCGGTCGTCGAAGCGCAGATTGCCGCAGACCGTCGCCGCGCCAAAATCCACCGCCTGGCCCACTACCCCGGCAATCTCGCAGTAGTGATAGCAGTAGACTTTTTCCAACGCCACGCCGCTGAACTCGGCGCCGTGGCTGTAGACGCCCCGGCTGCCCAGGCTGCTGTGACCGCCAATTTGGCAGTAGTGGCGCACGGCTGTCTCCCCGCCCACCACCACCGGCCCCTCCAAAATCGCCCCGTTTGTCACGCTGGCCCCGGCTCCCAGCCAGAGGTCGCCCTCCACCACCACCCGGTTGCCGATGACCGCATTCTCGCCCAACACCAGCCGCCCGGAAATCTCCGCGCCCTCGTGGACTCTGGCCGTGGGGTGGATGCGGTTACCCTCCAACTCCAGCGAGAGCCGGTTGATGACCTGCCGGTTGGCCTGCAAAATGTGCCAGGGCTTGTCCACATCCACAAAATAGCCGACGGTCTCCACCGCGGCCACAGGCTGCCCCTCGTCGATCATCGCCTGTACCGATTGGGCAATCTCGGCCTCCAACGGCGGCATACCCCCTACTGGCACGCGGTCCATCACGCCGGAGTTGTCGCGCAGGTAATCCAGGGCCTCGGCCCGCAGGGCAAAGACGCCGCAGAGCCGGTGGCGACCGTCCCGGCTGTGGCCCTCTACCCCGGCCAGCCGCCCCCCTGTGGGAAAAGCCGTCAGCCAGTCCTGGGGGGCTTCGTCACCCAGGGGCTGAATGAGCGCGGCGGCCAGGGGGCGTTCTTCTGCAAAGCGGGTGAGAAGTGCGGAGAGATTGGCCGGGTCGGTGGCGATATCGCCGGGCAGGATGAGCAGATCGCCGTCGATGTCCGCGGCGGCGTGGAGCGCGGCGTCGGCGGTGCCTGCGGGCTGGGGTTGGCGCACAAAGCGGATATCCCCCGCCACACCGCGCAGGGCAGCGCGCACGCTGCCTTCTCCCGGGCCCACCACAACTACAACCGGGTCAATGCCCAGCCAGATCAGATCGTCTACCAGGCGGCGGATGAGAGGCGTGTTGGCAATGGGAAAGGCGGCTTTGTTGCGCACGACGCTGTAGGGCCAGAAGCGTTTGCCTGACCCGGCGGCGAGAATGAGAGCGGTGAGTCGGCTGGGTTGAGTCATACTGCGTCACCCTGTGCTGTTGTGATATACTTTGGATATGTTTGGTTGTACGTGAGATGAAAGGCACTTTAATCGATGAAATCACCTGCAAACACAGGAGAAACGGCTGCACTCGCATCTGCATTGATAGAGCACGACATACCTTATTTACGTGTGCCTGTGGCATCGACTTCCGGTAAAACCGGCGAGAGCGTACCACCCGCTACGCTGATCCACGCATTGGCACAATCAACAGATGCTCGTGGAAACGAGGCGCTGATCCCCCTCTTTCTGCGTCATCCCGAATATCATCACTTTGTGCCAGCCATAGTATGCGCGCTTGATACACGCTCGGAACAAACCCTGCGTCACTTTTATACAGCCGCAGTCTATTTGCAACATTTGTGGCACGGCAGCCTGACCCTCTATCTGGGAGCATTTGCAGAGTTGCCCGATTATTTTGGAGAGAACGATTTTGGACTGCCCTCACCCCAGGCACATTGGGGCGAAGTGGGTCTCCGGCAATTGGCAGCGCGCTTTGGGAAGGAGACGGGGGTCGATTGGCTGACGGTCTATGAATCTGCCATCGCCCGTTTCTTTGCGCAACAACAGCTACAATCGACGGGCAAGCCCTGATGGATGAAATCACAGGCCACGAACTGACTGGGTTCCTCAACCAACTGGCGCGCTGCTATCGACACGGCGGACGGCTCTATTTGGTGGGCGGATCTTCCCTCCTATTGGCCGCCAGCAAGACAAGCACGCTGGACGTTGACATCAAAATCGAGACGACACCCGAACACTACGGCGAATTCATTCGCTGTCTGCGCCAGGTCAGCCGCCAGTTGCAGATACCAGTCGAAGAAGCGTCACCAGACCAGTTCATCCCTTTGCCTCCTGGCTATGCAGAACGTCATCGCTTCATCGGTCGCTATGGCTCTCTGGATGTCTTCCACTTCGACTTCTACTCGATGGCGCTGAGTAAAATCCACCGGGGCAACGAAAAGGATTTTGCTGATGTCACGGCGATGATTTCCCAGAATCTCATCGAGTTGGCGCGCCTGCGCAGCCATTTTGAGATTATTTTGCCGCAGGTAGCGTCCTTTAGTCTGCGCTCCAGTCCAGAAGATTTCGCGGCGAAGTTCGATCTTCTGGAGAAGCGTCTGTCAGTACGTCCCCGTTAAATGAGGGGGGGCAGTAATGGGTTGGTTTATCAGACGCTCCCCACTTGCAGTGCTACGTAAAAACCGGCGGGCGGCGGTCGCCGATGCGGGTGGCCTGCTCGAAGGCGTAGGCCAGTTGCAGCACGCCGAAATCGTCCTGATGGCGGCCCACAATCTGCACACCCACGGGCAACCCCTCTGGAGTGAAACCACAGGGGACGGAGATAGCGGGATGGCCGGTGACAGTAATGTAGTAACAGGACTTCATCCAGTCGATGTACGTCTCCATTGCCACCACACCCGCGCCCGTGTCAATTTCGGTGATGTATTCCTGCTCCACCGGAAAGGGCGGCACCTGATTGACGGGCAGAATCAGAAACTCGTACTCCTGCATAAAGTCGTGCATACGCAGAAAAAGCTCTGTGCGCTTCTGCTCGGCCCGGCCAATCTGCGGACCAGTGAGCCGCTCACCCTCTTCGATATTCCAGACAACTGTATCTTTCATCTCCGCCCGTCGGGTTTTCATCAATTCTGCATAGCCCAGGTGAAAACGCCAAGCCCGCCAGACTTTGAAGGCTTCGTCCGCGCCGCTGTAGTCGGGGGTGGCTTCGTCCACATCACAGCCCAGGTTGGCAAAGAGGGATAGCTTGCCGGCAATGGCCGCGGTCACCCGGGGGTCCACCGGCAGATCGCCCAGATTCGGGCTGTAGGCGATGCGTGTACCCGAGAAATCCCGTTCCAACGGGCGGCTGAAGAGGCTGCCCGGTTCGGTGATGGCGATGGGGCAGCGGGGGTCGGGTCCTGCCATCACCGACAGTTGCAGGGCCACATCCTGCACAGTGCGGGCCATCGGCCCCTGCAATGAAATGCCAAACCAGCCCGCTTGGCTGGGCACGACAGGCACCCGTCCCGGCGAGGGGCGGAAGCCGACGACGTTGCAGAAGTTGGCCGGGTTGCGCAGGGAGCCGCCCATATCGCTGCCGTCAGCCAGGGGGGTCATCCCGCAGGCCAGGGCCACAGCCTGACCGCCGCTGCTGCCGCCGCAGGTTTTGGTCAGATCGTAGGGGTTGCGGGTGACACCGAAAACTTTGTTGAAGGATTGGGAACCCGCACCAAACTCCGGCACATTCGTCTTGCCCAGGGGAATGGCCCCGGCCCGGTGCGCCCGTTCGATGAGCAGGCTGCTGCGGGCGGGCACATTGTCCCGGAAGATGGGGGAGCCGTAGGTGGTGCGGATGCCCGCGGTCTCATTCGTGTCCTTGTGCAGCATCGGCAGGCCGTGGAGCGGGCCGACTTCCTCGCCCCGAGCCAGGGCAGTGTCGGCCTCCCGGGCCTGGGCCAGTGCCTGTTCGGGCAGAAAAGTGACGACGGCGTTCAGGGCCGGGTTCACCCGCTCGATCTGGGCGATGTGGGCCTCCATCACCTCCACCGCCGAGAGTTCCCGTTCCCGGATACGCCGGGCCAGTTCGGTGGCGGGGAGAAAGCAGATGTCGGACATAAGGGGTCTCCTGTCTATTGCGTATTGCGTGCTGCGTATTTGGTAAGGTTGCGTAGCCACAGGCTGCCGTCTACCCTTCGACAAGCTCAGGGCACCGCTCAACCGGCGCTAGTATCGCGTCGAACCGCGCTTCGTCGATGTTGCCGCCGCAGATGACGACGGCGACGGTCTGTCCGGCGAAACGCTGGCCGGATTGGAGCAGCGCGGCCACGGCCACGCCCGCCGCGCCTTCGATGACTTCGCCGCTCTCCCGATAAATCAGCCGCATAGCTGCGGCAATCTCGCCTTCGTTGACGGTCAGCCACTCGTCCACCACCCGGCGGCAGATGTCAAAAGTGATGGCGTCGGGTTCAATGCCCCCGGCAGTGCCGTCGGAGAGGGTGGGTAGACCCTCCATCTCCACAATGCGCCCGGCCCGCACGGATTCCAGCATCACCGCTGAGTTCCGGGGCAGGCAGCCGATGACCTGAACCCCTGGCCGCGCAGTCGAAAATCCGTGACTATCCGTTTCAATCCGTGCCAATCCGTGTTCTTCATTCAAGTAGCTCCCAATCCCGCCGATCAGCCCGCCACCGCCCACAGCCACGAAGACCGCATCCAGCCCGGGCTGCTGGCGGAGCATCTCGACGGCCACTGTTCCCTGTCCGGCGACGATCTCCGGGTCGTTGTAGGGGGAGACGAAGACCCGTCCGGTCTCGTCGGCGGTGCGCCGGGCGGTGGTCTCGGCGTTGACCGCATCGCCGGGGACAAAGCACAGTTCCACATCGAAATTGCGCAGCTTTGCCACTTTGCGCGGGGAGGCGTCCTCCGGCATAAAAATCGTGGCGGCAATCCCCAGTTTGGATGCGGCGTGAGCCACAGCCAGCCCGTGATTTCCCGTAGAGGCGGTGACGACCCCTCGTTCCCCAGAGGAAAGGCCGAGCAGTTTGTTCGTCGCGCCCCGCAATTTGAAAGAGCCGGTCGTCTGCCGGTTTTCCAGTTTGAGAAAGACCACTGCGCCGGTGCGTTCTGACAGCAGCGGCGACGGAAGCAGCGGCGTCTCGACGATATGCGGGCGAATACGCTCGGCGGCGGAGAGGAGAGAACGCGGATCGAGCGGCGGTGTCCTGAGCCTGCCGAAGGGAAGGGAGGGATTCACGCGGATTTTTCCTGGAAAGTCTGTAGCACCCGTTGGGCCTGGCCGATGTGCAGTTGGTCGTGGTAGACGAGGATTTTCAGGCAGTCGCCCAGATTGAAACGCACGAACTTTTCGATGGGAACGGTTGTGGCGCGCAGGTCGAGGGAGGCCACCGCGTCCAGCGTTGCCAGCAATCCCTCCTGTTTCGCCAGATAGCGGTGCAGCACATCCCGGCCCAGGTTGTCGGCCCCGGGTGTGATAGCCGGCACGGTGGGGAAGCTGTATTTGGGGTTAAAGGAGAAGTGCATATAAATCCGTCCCCAGAAGGAGGGGGCGTAGCTGTCCGCGGCTGGAAGGGCGGGGCGACGCTGAGCCAATCCATCAGCCACTTTGGGCGCGTAGTAGTCGTGGGTCAGGTTCAGGTGATCGAAGCATTGGAGGATATTCCACTCGCCCGGCCTGGGTCGCCAGGTCAATTGGGTGTCGTCCAGTTCCAGAAAGACGCTCTGCACCTCAGCGGCGTGCTGGTGGATGTGGGAGCGCAGGCCGGTTAGAAAGTCGGTTTTGGGGGTCATTGGAGGTTATTTCAACGAGTGATTATTTTTCTCACAATTACGAAAATGGAGTCATCACAGGTCCCAAATAGTCTGCAATACGCACTTCATCATTGATTGCACACTTATCCGGGTCCCAAATAATCATCTTGCGGTTACGGCTGATCTCATATTTTTGCCGTTCTTGGGGATCGGCGTGATAGACAGTCGGAATCCACCAAAGAGGAATCGATAGCCGCCTGCCATCGGCCAATTCCACATGCAGAAAAGTTTCATCGAGTTCCAGCCGATGGATAGATGCTTCTTCGGGAAAGGTGTAGTCAGAGACCGAATACTGAATTTTGTATCGTTTGATCTGCGCTTTTTCATCAACCAGCGCGACGTTTGTATGCATACCACTCCTCCAAGAAGAACGTTCGATTCTCTTCGACAATTGCCAGGGCTGTTTTCAGTTCGTGTTTGCGTAGCCGACGGCCAGATCGAGCCAACTCTACTTCCGGCTCTAACCAGACTTTGGCATCATTTTCATCGTCCTGCGAACTGCGTCCAATGTGGATGCTGGCTCGATTCTCGAAACGTGCGTCGCAGCTGTGAAACCAGAAGATATACGGGCCAGATTCCAAAACTTTTGGACTCATCGTTTACTCCTGTTAGTATTCTATCACAATGCGTTACCCCCTACAGCCCATTGCCAATACTATAGGGTGTGGCGCGGGATTGTACAAGACGACCTTTCCGATTCAGAAACCTTTTCACCCCGACTTCGTACTGTTTTCTGAACGCAGTTCAATGGAAGGAATCAGACTCAGGAGAATGGAACGATGAAAAAGCGATTGATACGCAGTGACAGCGACAAAATGATTGCCGGTGTCTGTGGCGGTCTGGCGGAGTACTTCGAGATCGACCCGACGATTGTGCGGCTGGTCTTTGCCGGGGCCTTTCTGATCGGCTTTGGCAGCCCCGGCCTGCTCTACCTGCTCTTCTGGGCGATCGTGCCCCGGGGCGACAACCTGGACGCCGAACCCAAAGCGGTGATCGAAGCTGGCGTGCAGGAGATGGCAGAGAAGGGCCGCCAGGTGGTGGAAGATGTGAAGAAGCAGGTTTCAGGACGGGAAGAATAGGACGCTGATTTTGCGGAAAGAGCAGATTGCAGCGGATGCAAACCGAAGGGTGAAACGAGAAACGTAAGATCGCACTTTTGTTGATGCGGTATTGGCTGCCGATCTTTTTGGCGGGGATGGAGCTGTCAGCAGCAGCCGAATCGATTCGGCGGGTCGCGGCGCCGGTTTGCAACTAACGCCGGTTGCAAACCGGCGTCTGCTATGGCAAGTGCGTTGAAACGCACTGAGACCCGATACCCAACCCGTTTTCAACGGGTGTTCAGCCACCCGGAAACCGGATCGACTCCTCCCCCACTGTGGGGGAGGTTGGGTGGGGGTGAGCAGTATAGCCTTCGACCTTTAGTAAGCGTCAAGCAATAAGTTACCGGTCTGATTCCGGGAATCGGCCAGGCGATGACAGAAAAGCCGAGAGATATTGTGGCCGATTCCCGGAATCGTCTCTGCGAAACCCATCGGTTATTTCTTGACAGTTACTTAGCCACTCATTCCCCCCGCTCCACCAATCCTACACACCCCCTCCACAATTTCTCCAGAATTCTCCCCCATACTGGGAAAGGGAAGAGTTGGTGAGATAATGGAATGCTGGGCAGACGACGCCAGCATCTCACAATCCCAGCATCCCGCATCACCCAGAATCTCTGCCAGAGGAAACCGTATGCCCAACCCACCATCCACCCCCCTCATCGAAATCGTCGATCTGACCAAAGTTTACAAAATGGGGACTGTGGAAGTCCACGCCCTGCGTGGGGTCTCGTTAACCATCCAGCCCGGCGAGTATGTGGCGATTGTGGGGGCCAGCGGTTCGGGCAAGAGTACACTGATGAATATGCTCGGTCTGCTCGACCAGCCCACCGACGGCATCTACCGGGTGCGGGGCACAGAATCCCAGAAACTGGGCAAGAAGGCCCTGTCTGATCTGCGCAACCGGGAGATCGGCTTTGTCTTCCAGCGTTTCAATCTGCTGGCCCGGGCCACCGCTATGCGCCAGGTGGAGTTGCCCCTCTTCTATGCGGGGATCAGCGTGCGCAAGTCCAAAGAGATGGCAACCGGGGCGTTGACCCGGGTCGGCCTGGGCGACCGCACCCACCACCGGCCAGAGGAGCTGTCCGGCGGTCAGCAGCAGCGGGTAGCGATTGCCCGGGCCATCGTCAACCAGCCCAGCCTGCTCCTGGCCGACGAACCCACCGGCGCCCTGGATAGTCAGACCGGCGAGGAGATTCTGACGCTTTTCGAGGAACTGCACAGTCAGGGACTCACACTCATCGTCGTCACCCACGACCCGGACGTGGCCGGCCGGGCCCACCGGGTGATTACAATGCGTGACGGGCTGATTCTGGAGGATGTGCAGCAGGTTCCCAGCAGACCTGCCCCAGCCCCTGGGGGTGACGCTTCTGTGGCGCCCGTGGCCCAGCCAACGCCTGACGTCCAGCCAATCCCGGGCGCCCAACCCCGTGTCATCCTGGAAACCGCGGGTGAGGTAGCCGTATAAAATGTGTATCTTTTGGTGTTCTTCATTTTCTGAGCAAAGCCCATGAGAATTCTTCGTTATTTTAATGTCGCGCTGGAAAGCATCTTCGCCCACAAAATGCGCGCTATCCTGACGATGCTGGGCATTATCATCGGTGTGATGGCTGTCCTGCTGACAGTTGGCTTGGGCCGGGGCGCGACGGCCAGCATTACGGGGGAGATTGCCAGCCAGGGCACAACGCAACTCACAATCTCGCCCGGCGCGGCCAACACAGGCGGTGTGAGCCAAGCCAGCGGCTCGTCCAGCACCTTGACAATGGGCGATGTGGCCGCCATCAGTGATCCGATTCTGCATCCCAATGTAGCGCAGGTGGCCCCAGCCTATACAGGCAACAGCCAACTGGTGGCAAACGACATCAACAGCCAGAATCAAGTGGTGGGCGTTACAGGTGCAATGCTTCCTGTGCGCAACTGGGAAGTGGAGTACGGCCGTTTCTTCACCGACGCCGAGATTGACGATCAGGCCCATCTGCTGGTGCTTGGCCTGACAGTCGCCTCCGACCTCTTCCCGGGAATCGATCCCCTGGGCCAGACGGTGCGGGTGAACAACGAACCCTTTGTCGTCATTGGCATTCTGAAGGAGACCGGTGGCTTTGGCGGTGCAGACGACCAGGCGATTGTCCCGTTGAGTGTGGCCCAGGGGCGGCTTTTCGGTGCCCAACGCTACCGGGGCGATTACACTGTCACCTCTATCTACGCCAGCGCCAGCAGCGAAGAGATGGTTCCCACGGCCAAAGTGGAGATCGAGCGCACCCTGCGTCTGCGCCACGGCTTGCAGGCCGACGACAGCAACGATTTCAACATTTTTGATCAGGCCAGTCTGCTGGATACCATCAACAACGTCACCGGCATATTGACCCTCTTCTTGGGCGCCATCGGGGCTATCAGCCTGCTGGTGGGCGGCATCGGTATTATGAACATTATGCTCGTCTCGGTCACCGAACGTACCAAAGAGATTGGTCTGCGCAAGGCGCTAGGCGCCTACGACAGCGATATTCTGTACCAATTTCTCGTGGAGTCCCTGGTGTTGACCGTCCTGGGCGGGCTGATCGGCGTGAGTTTAAGCTATGCCATCGCCTGGCTGATCGGGCAAATACCCGGCTTCACCTTCCAGTTGGTGATTGGCGTGGATCTGATTGTATTAGCAATCGCTGTCAGCGCGGCCTGCGGTGTTATCTTTGGTCTCTACCCGGCCATGCGCGCCACCCGGCTTGACCCGATTGAGGCGTTGCGGTACGAGTAACTCTATTGCGTAAGCAGCGGCGATGGTGGCGGCGGTGGAGATTTCGGGTGGGGGATGCTGAGATGATGGGATAATAACCGTTCGCAATCTTTCTGCCCGACGATTGTTCTCGACGCACCGCGAAGTCGTCACTACTTACTCCGTACCAGCGAGGAACTAACCCACAAGCGTTAGTCGGTCGGCCAACCAGTTGAAACGTAAAACGTGCGGTGTCGTCACATATTCTCACATTTCACGTCTTCACGTTTCCCCACGCAGATCGTGGCTTCGCCACCTTATGCAATACG
>JAHDWH010000423.1 GCA_023384455.1 Caldilineaceae bacterium
ATCTCCGCACCCTTTTTTTCCGCATGCCGCCCTATAGAAATGTGACGCTTCAATCGTGATAATTTTTGATACTCTCCGGTTTCACGCTTCACTTTTCGTTGGGGTAGCCGGTTTCTATTTGCGGTTCAGTGGTAGGTAGAGTCGATATGGCTCGATGAGAATGGGTGTTGTCGCGGTCAGGGTGCCGAGGTTGCTGCTCGTTGTGATTGTTGCTGTGTACTCCTGGTACTTCGTATAGGTATGCACGGTGGTTGGCGGTCTTATAGGGCCGGAAAGAACACCGTCGCCAAAATCCCAGAGATACCACGCAGGCAGATCGGGGGTGAGGGTGGCTGTAAAATAGGTGGCCTGACCGATGCGGGTGGGGCTGCTGTTGGAAGCCGACAATTGCACGACTGTCGTCGTCACCGATTCGCTGCCCTGGGCCGAGACCCCGCCCGCGGCCGTCACGCCATACAGACTGTTGCGAATCGTCCCCTCTGCGCTGACGACAAACGAGACCTGTATATCAGCGCCCGCAGCCAGCACAGGCTGTGTCCAGCTTATCACACCGCTGGCGAAAGATCCCCCGCTCCAATAGACGGACCCAACCGGCAATGCGTCTGTGATGACCAGACCGATGGCCCGCCCATCCCCGCTGTTGCTGACCGTCAGTGTGTAGGTGATCGGGTGTTTCCAAAGCGCGATCCCCGGCCCAGTTTTTTGGATGGCAAGCTGGGGAACACCAACAACCGTCACAACCGTCTGGCTCTGGTTGTCGCTCAGGTCTGTCTCTGGGTTGTCAGCGCTGATGCGGGCCGTGTTGGTCAGCACACTGCCTTCGGTCAGCGTCAGCGGCACATCCACCGTCAGATAGAAATCTCCGTAGCCGCCCACAGCGATTTCGTCCACCTGCCAGCGCAACTGGCCCGACTCGATCACCGGCGCAAATTGATTGTCCAGACAGGCAGGCGGCGCAAAACAGGTGGTGTGGAAACTCTGGTCCAGACTGACGCCCGCGGGCAGGGTGTCGGTCAGAATCACATTCGTCAGCCGGAACGCGCCCTGGTTGACCACCCGCAGCCGGTAGTCGATGCTGCCACCGGGCCGGGGCGGGCTGCTCGTCACCGATTTGAAAATCGCTGCGTCCGGCTCGGAAACCTCCACAACGGGCAGGGTGGAGATGAAAATGTCGTCGCCGGGGTTGGCATCGACTTCGTTGCCCCGAATCGTCACGACATTTGTGATCAGCGCGCCGGGGACAAGCGAGTTGGAAAGTTCGACAAGGGCCTCGATGCGGTTTTCCTGCACCCCCGGCGGCACGCTGCCCACCGCCCATACCACCTGCTGCCCATTGACCGTCTGGGTAAAGGTGTTGGTCTGGCAAATCTCCGGGGCCAGGGGGTCGAGACAGCTTTGGCTGGTGGCGCTGACAAAGCGCAACTCGGCGGGCAGGGTATCGGTGATGCGCACGCCGGTTGCGCTGCCACCGCCGTTGTTAGAGAGCCGGATGATATAACGGAACTGACTGCCCGGTGTGCGTGGCCCATCGGAGAACTTGTCCACCCACAGATTGGGGACATTGGAAACCAGGGAAAACTGGCTGGTGAATTGATTGGGGTAGCGATCCAATTCCACGCTGCTGCTGGAGACGAGGCTCTGATTGAAGAGACTCTCCCCTACAGCCAGTTGGCTATCGATCTGTACATCCACGAAAAAATAGCCCCATGCGTCCCGGGGCAGATCGCCCAGATACCAGACAACATTGGGCCCGTTTACCGTCGGGGTAAAGGTCTGGGGATCGTTCACCGGGAAGTAGCTGCTGTGGGCTAAATAAGTGACAGAGAGGGGCAATGTATCGGTCAGAATCACATCTTCCGCCAGCGCCGCGCCCTGATTGATCAGGAGAATTCGGTAGCGCACTTTCTCCCCCGGAGCTGCCACGCCCCCAGCCAGCGCGTTGTAGATTTGCAGGTCGGGCGTGTGGGGGATAATTGTCACTTCCAGGCTGCTGCGGTTGTTGGCGTAGGGATCGGTCACTTCATCCAAAGGATTGGCGTCGATCTCCCCACTCGCCCCACCGATTTCCACGGTGTTGGTGAGCAGTGCGCCGACCGTCACTGTGCTGCTGACCCTGGCCCAGAGGGTGATATACGCGTAGAGGGTCTCCGCGGGCAGGTTGCCCAATTGCCAGACAATCTGTTGGCCGTCGATTGTGACCGGGCAGGGGCCGTCACACAGATTGTTTTGGCTCGCTTCGTAGGTGAGGAAAGCGGGCAGGGTGTCGGTGACCAGCACATTCTGACCGTTGCCCGGGCCCAGATTCTCCACACGCAGGGAAAAGGCGATGAGATCGCCGGGCGCGGCCTGGGGTTCGTAGGGCCATTCCGTAAACTTCGCCACGGCCAGGTCGGGCCCCACATCGACCCCGGGCCCGGCCTGGGCGTTGCCGAAAGCGGTCAACAGACTTATTCCCAAAAACAGTGCGATAGAAACACAACCAGCGAGTCTGACAGCAGCCATTCTCATCTTCGTGCCCTCCTATGCAAATGGGTTGTAGCCTTCCCCCAACATAACTGCTCACCCCCACCCAACCTCCCCCACTGTGGGGGAGGAGTCGATCCACTT
>JAHDWH010000098.1 GCA_023384455.1 Caldilineaceae bacterium
TATACACGGATCGGAAGGAACACGGATTTTTATTAATCCGTGTTCCTTCCGATCCGTGTATACAAGCCTACTCTCAGGGCAGGTGCTGGTTTGCAACCAGCACCGCGCCCCCTCTTTGGCCAGGATTTGAAGTGTCGCGCAAGATCACATACAATCGAGTCAACGATCAATCCAATCGAGTACACACAAATGAACCGAATCATCCGTTACCAGGGCGCGATTGTGCGGGACGGGCAAATTTTGCTCATCCGCCAGCGCCAGCACGACACAGGGGAAAGCTATTGGCTCTTTCCCGGCGGCGGCAGAGAGGAAGGCGAGACCGAAGATGGGTGTGTACAGCGGGAGATGTGGGAGGAGACGAATCTCCACGTCTCGGTGGAGCGGCTGCTGTTGGACGAGCCGACTGAATCCGGTGCTGTCTACACGCGGCGCAGGACATTTCTCTGCACTGTCCTCGCTGGTGTTGCCGCGCCAGGCTACGAACCGGAGGAGGACGCCGCCGCATCCTACGGCATTGTAGAAGTGGGCTGGTTTGACCTGGCCGACGAGAGCGGCTGGCCTGTGCTGGTAAAGGAAGACAACATTACCTACCCGCAGTTGCTCGGCGTACAACGGGCGCTGGGCTATCTGTAAATGGCGACGAAGATGGCCGATCTCCTTTTTGCCTATACAGAATCCCCAGTCGGTCTGGTCGAGATCGGCTGCTCGGAAATCGGTCTGGCCGCGCTCAATTTTGTGGAAGCGGTGCGCCATCCCACAGCCGACTCGCCCTGTCTGGCCGGGGCCAGGCAACAGATCGACGCCTACTTTGCCGGTACACTCACCGTCTTCGACCTGCCCCTGGACCTGCGGGGCACAGACTTTCAGCGCCGGGTCTGGGCACAACTGCTCGCTGTCCCCTTTGGCCAGACCGCCACCTATCTGGAGATAGCCCTGGCATTGGAAAACCCTCAGGCTGTGCGCGCCGTAGGCGCGGCCAACGGGCAGAATCCGGTCTCGATTGTCGTGCCCTGCCACCGCATCATCGGCAGCAACGGCAAACTCGTCGGCTACGGCGGCGGTCTCTGGCGCAAGGAGTGGTTACTGCGCCACGAAGGCGCACTGCTGATCTAAAAAAGAACACGGATTTTGTACTGATCAACGAGATGATAAAACGTAGGTGCGGTTTGTAACCGCACTTTCACCCGGAGAAGTGCGGTTACAAACCGCACCTACAGATTTCACGATCTTCTGATCTAAGGAAGAACACGGATTTTCACGGATTGGAAGGATTTTCACGGCACAGGTGCAGGGGTTTGGCTGAAGGGAGAGTCTGAAAAATCCGTGCAAATCTGTTCCATCTGTGGTATCCGCCTCCCTTTGTTTGTTCTGCGTCTCTCCCCTGGAATTTCTTATGCTCTATCCTATTCCGATCCGGCTGCGTTTTCCCGTTTTTGTGATCAGTCTACTGCTGACGGCAGTGGTTGCCTGGCTGATGGCCGCGCCGTTGACGACGGAGCACGCGCCTTTCGGGATTGTCTCTCTGGAACTGGCCCGCTACCCAGAGGTGGCGCAGCGGGTCATCGGTTCGTGGAGCGCCGACCAGCAGGCCCAGGCCGCGGCGGGGGTGGGCTGGGATTTTGTCTGGCTGCTCTGCTACTCTACCTCCCTCAGCCTGGCCTGTGTCTGGGCAGCGGAGAAGTTGGGCCGCTTCGATTTTGCTCTGAAGATCGGCTATTTCCTGGCCTGGCTCTGCTGGCTGGCCGCGCTGCTGGACGGGGTGGAAAATATCGCCCTCCTGCGAATGCTCGGCGGCGATACCGGCCCGCCCTGGCCTGCCCTCTCCTACTGGGCCGCGCTGGTGAAATTTGATATTGTGATTCTGGGATTTTTGTATGTGCTGGCGGGCGCGGCAATGTGGCTTGTGCTCGGCCTGAGCCGTCGTTCTGGAAATGTGAGGCGTGAGACGTGAGATCGCTCGGTCCATCTCCCATTTCACGTTTCACATCTCACCGGCCAAGCGCCGGTTAGTAGCAGGAGTATTCAATGCCTTCCCTCCTCGATCTTTCCAACAGTACAATCCTCATCACCGGCGGCGCCGGCGCGATTGGCCGGGTGGTGGTGGATATGCTGGCCGGGCACGGAGCGACTGTCGTTGCCAACGACGTGCTTTCCGCCGCCGACGCCCACGCGGCCCTGCCCGTCGGGCCGAATGTGCGCTACGTTCAGGCTGACGCAACCGACTCTGCCGAAGTGGAGCGGCTCTTCGCCGCGCTGGAACAGACTGTCGGCCTGCCCGATGTGGTCTGCTGCCACGCGGGGGTGGTGGGCGCGCATCCCGTGCAGGAGTATCCCCTGGCCGAGTTTGACAGTCTGATGAGCCTGAATGTGCGCTCCGCTTTTCTGGTGGCCCAGGCCGGGGCCAAACGCTGGATGGCGGCCGGGCGGCCGGGGCTGCTTATCTTCACCACCTCCTGGGTAATGGACGTGCCCTGGCCGGAGATTACCCCCTACAGCGCCAGCAAAGCCGCGATGAAAGCGCTGATGCGGGGCTTTGCCCGGGAGCTTGCCCCCCACGGCATCCGGGCCAACGCCATTGCGCCGGGCATCGTCGGTGTGGGGATGGCGAAACGCCAATGGGACACGGACCCCAACTACCAGGCCCGTGCCCGCAAAGCCATCCCTCTGGGCCAGTTGCAGACGCCCGAATCGGTAGCCCACGCCTTTCTCTACCTCTGCTCGCCCCTGGCCGCCTATATGACAGGCTCTGTCCTGCTGGTGGACGGGGGATGCAGTCTCTATCCGATGGATGAATAGAGGAAGGGATTGGGGATTGGGGATTGGGAAATTTTTCGACCAGAGGAGTTCATCAATGAAAATTCACCTGCAATACGGCCGGGACGGGCTGGACGTGGACGTTCCCGACGAGAATGTGACTGTCCTGCGCCCCCAGTTTGTGTCCGGGCTGGCGGACGAGCAGGCGGGCTTTGTGGAGGCGGTGCGCGCCCCCATCGGCAGCCCGCCCCTGCGCCAGAAGATCGCCGCCACGGATCGGGTGGCCGTCGTCATCGCCGACGGCACCCGTGCCCTGCCCTCGGATCGGCTGCTGCCCTGGCTCTTTGCCGAGCTGGGCCACGTCCCCACCGAGAATTTTACGGTCATCGTCGGCACAGGCACACACCGGCCCAACACAGCCAAGGAGATCGCCCGCATTGTTGGCCCGGAGGTGGCGGCTCGCTATCGGGTGATCAACCACAACGCCTACGACAGTTCCACAATGGCCGAAGTCTGCCCGGCGGCGGAGGGCGTCCCGGCCCTGTGGATGAACCGGGAATATGTGGAGGCGGACCGGCGCATTCTCGTCGGCTTTATCGAACCCCACTTTATGGCGGGCTATTCCGGCGGCTACAAAGCCATCTTCCCCGGCATCGCCGATCTGAAATCCATCCTCCACTACCACCGGGCCGAGATGATCGGTCATCCCCGCAGCGCCTGGGGCGTGCTGGAAAATAATCCGACCCAGGCCCACATCCGGCGTATGGGGTCGGCCCTGGCCGTGGATTTCCTGCTCAATGTGACCCTTAACCACCAGCAGCAGATCACCCGCTTTTATTGCGGGGATGTGATCGGGGCCCACGAGGCGGGCTGTGCCTTTGCCAAAGAGGCGGCGATGGTGGCTTCGCCCCGGCGCTACCCGCTGGTGATTACAACAAACAGCGGCTACCCGCTGGACCAGAATTTGTATCAGTCGGTGAAGGGGATGTGCGCGGCCGCGGAGATTGTGGAAGCGGGGGGCGAGATTGTGACAGTGGCCCGCTGCAACGACGGCTTCCCCAGCCACGGCAATTTTGCCGCAATGCTGGCCGAGTATCCGTCCGCCCAGGCGATGCTGGACGCGGTCTACACGCCGGGTTTTCATAAACTGGACCAGTGGCAGGTTCAGAAGTTTGCCCAGGTGCTGTTGCAGGCGAAAGTATCGCTCTACAGCGAGCTATCGCCAGAGCAAGCCCGTCAAGCCCATCTGACGCCGATTGGGGATTTGAACGCGTATCTGCGCCAGCGGGTAGCCGAGTTGAGACCGGGGACGCCGATTGCCGTTCTGCCTGAGGGGCCGATGACGATTCCCTATCTTGACGGAGACGGACAAAAGTGACGAATTAAGCCGCAATCTGCACAAGATACTCCTATTCCCACGGGCTGCTCTGGCTTGCCTGGGCCTGCTTCGTCACTTCCACTTGAACGGTCCTTCTCCGCCTATTCCCTCCACCTGAGATAATCCTGTGTAAGCGTCGCTCATTTTTCTGTTCATTCTTGCCCGTCTGCTGCTTACGGCCATCCTCCTTTACCGCCAGATATCCCAAATGGTCAATATTCACCCCATATGGCAGACGGCAAGTAGCGGTCAACGGTCAACGGTCAAATCTCCCCCAAAAAATCTACAATCTTCTGCGCACCGTTGGCCCATTCTCTGCTCCTTCGCGGCAGGGCCAGCAGATCGGGAATTCGCTCGATCCAGCGCCCGTCGTCCAGTTCCGCTGCGTCGATGGCAAAACCGGCCATCTCCCGCTCCACAAAGGCTGCCAGCACATCCGATTCCCGAAAGCGGGGGCGGGGCACGTAGCCGTAGGGCACCCCGGCCGCGTAGACCTCGGCCAGGGTGCTGTAGCCGATTTTGCCCACCACCCCGTCGCTGGCCGCCACAATATCCGGGTGGAAAATGCCCGATCGGGGCGAGAGCAGGTGGACATTGGGTGGCGCGACGCTGACGCTGTGGTTGCCGGGCAGAACGAAGTGGACATCGGGAAAGCGGGCCAACCGGTCCAGATAGCTGTGTTCAAAGTCCACCCCGCCCATTGTAATCAGCAGCAGGGGGCTGTCGTCTGGGATGGAAAGTTGCCCGCGCACCGCAGACCGCCCGCTGCGGGGTGCGCGGCTCACCGGGGGGACGGTCAGTGTGGCCTTGGCCGAGGGGTTGCAGACCGGCTCGGTCTGGATGTGGTAGTCTGCCGCCGCGAACCAGTGGGCCATCTGCTCGATGTAGGGCAGCAGGGCCGGGCACTCCGCCACATACTCTGCGTAAATATCCACCCACGTAAAATTTTCCAGCAGGAGAGAGGGCACGCCCGCGGCCTGGGCCACAGCAATGCCCAGAGGCGCGATGTCGCAGAGGATGGCCGTACAGCCGAGGGCTTGCACCAGTCCTGCCAGACGCTCCACCCGTTCCGGTGCAAAGGGCAGCAATCCAGCCAGCCGCGCTACAGTAGCATCCAAATCGGCGCGCAGCGCGTCCACCTGCACCAATCCCACGTCCGTGTCGGTTGGGTGCAGAGTGAAAGGGCCGGTCAAAGATTCGGCGAAGAACCATTCGGGCGTACGGGCGAAAATCTCCCAGCGCAGGTCGGGGATACGGTGCTGGGCCGCGGCCATCACCGCACAGGCCCGGGCCCCGTGGCCAAAGCCGTGGGGTGTGATGAAATAGGCGAGTGTGGGCATAGGGGATTGGGTGGTTGGGTGGTTGGGTGATGGAGGTAGTGTACCCGGTTGGGTGCGGGTTGGCGAATTGGGTTCAAGCTGTTCTCGGATCAGCGACGCTTTGGGGGGCACATTTTTGCTCTTTGACATCGCAACGAACGTTTGCTACAATCCTCTTCAGTCGTTGTCTCATCGTTTTTCACTTCGTCACAAGTCCCAAAAATTAACACAAAATCCACCAAAGCGGCGCAGACCGGCGTAAGTTTCTGACCGGAATTTTGCTCTGTGACGCATCATCCGGTTTTACGGTTTGGCAACACGCGGCAGCAACAGGATGCCAGGTCAATCATCTTTTGCATCGCCAGCATCAGCCATTCCTTCTTCGCTCTGTTTTTTTTCGTTCACCTGTCTGAAGTCCAACCCATTCCATCGACAGCAAATAAGGAGGCCTTACGTGTCAGCAGTAAAGTCGAAATTTCTGACAACACTGGTTTTGATAGCCGTTCTTCTGGTGTTGATCGGTTGTGCCGCCCCCGCCGCACAACCGGCAGCCCCAGCGGACCAACCAGCCGCAGCAGCAGACCAACCCGCGGCTGCGGCAGCGGACCAACCCGCCACCGTGACCCGCAAAGATATTCTCGTCATCCCTTCGAACGTCAACATCCCAGCACCGGACATCTGGAATCCCTACATTCCGGGCACTTTCATCCTGCAAGGGATGAACCAGAATATGATGGAACCGCTCTTTATGCTCAACTACGAAACCGGTCAGATCGATGGTTGGCTGGCCGAGAGCTTCCAGGCCAATGACACCCTGGATGAGTGGATCATCACGCTGAAGCCAGGCACTGAGTGGAGCGATGGCACACCGCTTACATCGGAAGATGTGGTTTTCACCATCAATATGCTGAAAGAGTACGCACCCCAGCTTAACTGGTCCGGTGCCGTGGAGCAGTGGGTCGAGTCGGTCGAAGCAGTTGACGACCGCACGATTAAGTTCGTTCTGACCGCACCCAACCCGCGCTTTGTTATGGAGAACCTGGCGGGCACTACCTCCCAGGCCATCGTTCCCCTGCCCAAGCATATGTGGGAAGGCAAGGACCCGGTCATCTTCAAGAATGAGTACAATGCGGAAACCGGAGCGCCAGTCTTCAGCGGTCCTTATGTGGTCAAGAGCTTCACCTCCACCGAGTTTGTCTACAAGCGCAACGACAACTGGTGGGGTGCCAAGTCCGGGGCATTTAACCTGCCTGCACCGCTGGAAATTCGCCGGCCCTGGGTTGGCGATGCCGCGACCGGTCAGCAGATGCTCGCCAACAACGAATCCGACACCGGCGGTGGCAACAACCCCAGCACCAATGCTGCCCTGCAGGCACAGAACCCGAATCTGATCTCCTATACGGATGAGCCGCCTCTGGGTTGGATTGACCCGTGCCCGCGTATGCTTACCATCAACAGCACAGTAGCGCCGTGGGACAAGAAAGAGATGCGCTGGGCGCTCTCCTACGCTATCAACCGCCAGCAGATTGTGGATGTGGTCACAGAAGGTGCTGGCGCGACCTCCTCGTTCATCTTCCCCGACTATGCGGGTATGAAGCCCTTCCAGGATGCGATTGCGGACATCATCGCCCCCATCGGTGAGTTCAACCAGGACAAGTCGCGCGAGTTGCTGGAGGGCCAGGGCTACACACTGGACGCCGGTTCGGGCAAATATGTGGACGCCGACGGCAAGACTCTCTCCCTCGACATCGTGCTCCCGCCCTTTATGGAACCCTGGGCGCGTATGGTTGTGCAGCAGTTGAACGAAGTCGGTATTGATGCCGTGCTGCGTATTCTGGAGTGGGGCGTCTTCCGGGACCAGACCGGTCGGGGTAACTTCACTGCCGCCACCCAGTGGGATGGCTGTGGCAGTGTGATCGAGCCGTGGTTTGGTATGCAGCGCTATCACAAGAAATGGGTAAACCCCATCGGCACGCCTGGCACCGAGTATGTGGACAACACCAACAACGGCGGGCGCTGGGTGAATGACGAATACTCCGCGTTGATCGACGAAATGGGCGCGCTGCCTCTGGGCGACCCGCAGGTCATTGACCTGATGAAGAAGGCCGTGACGATCTGGGCTGATGAACTGCCCGACATTCCTCTGGTACAGACACCCGTGTTTTACCTGTTCAACACCACCTACTGGACCAACTGGCCGACGAAGGACAACAATTATGTCCAGCCGCCCGGCCATTGGCAGCACTTCCTGCGCCAGCTTGTAGAGCTTAAGCCAGCGCAATAGTCATATCGTTCGGGCTGCTCGCCGTGTACACCTGTACACGGCGGGCAGCCCACCTGTGAGAGAAATCCATGAGTATACGAGTATCAGGCGACAGAAGGGGTAGTCTGCGATGCGAGGAATAGACCTCAGCTATTTTATCCGGCGAATCGGTATGTTTATGCTGGTCATCTTTGTCGCTGCGTCGTTCAACTTTATGATCCCCCGCCTGGCCCCAGGCAACCCCATCGGCGCGATCACCTCGCGCATGTCGAATGCCAGCGCCGGGATCGAGAACGGACAGGCTATGTTCGAAGCCTACCGCAAGCGCTTCGGGCTGGACGATCCGCTCTACATCCAGTACACCAAATATATGTGGAATACGCTTCGTCTCGATTTTGGCGAATCCCTGTCCGCCTACCCCGCGGAGGTATGGGACATCGTCGGTCCAGCTATCGGCTGGTCGATCAGTCTGATCGGTGTGAGCGTCCTAATCACCTTCATACTGGGAATACTGATCGGTGCATTGCTGGCCTGGAAGGGCACCCCTGGCATCCTAAAAGCATTGCTCTCCCTGACAATGATCGGGGGCGTGTTGCCCTACTATCTGCTGGCCATGCTGCTGCTCTATCTCTTTGCCTTCACTGCCCACATTTTGCCCATGGGCGGAGCCGTTGAAAGCGGTATGGTACGGGAGCTTAGTTGGCCTTTTATCAAGAGCGCGCTCAGGCACGCGGTGTTGCCAGCCCTGTCGATCATCCTTACCAGCTTGGGAGGATGGGCGCTGTCCATGCGCAGTCTGATGATAAATACCATCGGCGAGGACTATATGCTGCTGGCGGAGGCAAAGGGTCTGCGCAAATCGCGCATACTCTGGCGTTATGCCATCCGCAACGCGATCCCGCCCCAGGTGACACACCTTGCCATTGCCCTGGGCTATGTGGTCTCCGGTGCTATTTTGGTAGAGATTGTTTTCTCTTATCCGGGGCTTGGCTACCAACTCTATATGTCTATTGTCAACAGCGATTATACGGTCATTCAGGGCATTACCCTCATTTTGGCGATGTCTGTTGGCTTGGCAGTGCTGATCATCGATCTGATATACCCCCGGCTTGATCCGCGGGTGACTTATGTAGCAGAAAGCTCGGGCTAATGAATACAGCAACAATGCAGAGCAACGCGTCGCGCGACGCTGGGGCAAATATCTGGAAAGCAGTGCGTACGGTCATCGGGTTTTTCAACAACAACCGTCTCTTTACATTTGGCGTTTTGCTTCTGCTTGCCCTTTTTCTGTTCGGCTATATTGGATCAATGAGGACAAGTCCAAAGATGGCTGATATGGGGGCGGCCAAGCTCAATCTCCGCCCCTCGTCGGAAAATTTGCTGGGTACGGATGGGCTGGGGCGGGATATGTTCACCGTAATGGTGATCGGCATCCCAAATACATTCAAAATCGGTTTCCTGGCCGGTGCTGTGGGCGTACTCATCGGCGCTCTGATTGGTCTGATCGCTGGCTATTACAAAGGCTACGCCGATACGATCTTCAGCAGCTTCGCCGATGTTATGCTGGTGATCCCGACCCTGGCTATTTTGATCACTGTCTCTGCCTATGTGCGGGTGGTCACAGTAGAACTCATGGCAGTCATCGTGGGCCTGCTGTCTTGGCCCTTACCCGCCCGTCTGATCCGGTCGCAAACCCTCAGTCTGCGCGAACGACTCTTTGTGGACGTCGCCCGCCTCTCTGGTCAGAACGACTTCGAGATTATTCTATTCCAGATTCTGCCCAACCTGACCGCCTATCTGGCCGCGTCGTTTGTGGGTGCGGTCAGCGGTGGCATTCTGGCTTCGGTGGGCCTGGAAGTCCTGGGACTTGGCCCGCAGAACGTTCCCACCATTGGCCGTACACTTTATTATGCCTTCAACTACTCGGCCCTGTTCAAAGGGATGTGGTGGTGGTGGGGTCCGCCACTCGTAACCCTGGCCGTCATCTTCACCGGCCTGTTTACGATGAGTGTGTCACTGGATAAATATGCCAACCCCCGGCTTCAGGGTGCCACGCGCAACTAGCCCCGATGCAACCATCTCCCCAAGTCAATTCGCATTGAGAGAAATATGTCAAGCAACGTCAAGACCAAACCTGTTGACGAACGTACAAAAACGCATGCAGATCGCATACTCGATGTGCGCAACTTGCGCGTCAGCTACGAGACAAGCGGCGGCCATGTGCGTGCGGTGAACGACGTCAGTTTCTTCCTGCGCCCCAGTGAACGATTGGGGCTAGTGGGTGAGTCCGGTTCCGGCAAGACGACAATGGCCCTGAGCCTGATGCGCCTGTTGCAGTCGCCGGCGGTCATCGAGGGCGGGCAAGTGCTTCTCGATGGCGTTGACCTGTTGAGCCTGAGCGAAGAAGAGATGCGCCGTGCCCGGCTGGCCGATATCGCCCTCATCCCCCAGGGCGCGATGAACTCGCTCAACCCAATGCTGAAGGTGGGCGAGCAGTTGCGCGATGCGGTCACCGCCCATATGGACTCGGAGAGCAAGACCAGCCGCGATGCAAGGATACTCGACGTTCTCGCCTCTGTGGAGTTGAGCGCCAATGTAATCAATGCCTATCCCCACGAATTGAGCGGCGGGATGAAGCAGCGGGTCTGCATCGCGATGGGCATTCTGCTAAAGCCCAAAGTCATCATTGCCGACGAGCCGACCAGCGCCCTGGATGTGGTTGTTCAGCGCCAGGTGATGGAGACGCTGGGCCGTGTGCAGAGCGAGTTAGGGGCATCCATCATTCTGGTAGGTCACGATATGGGGCTGATGGCCCAGTTTGTGGACCGGGTGGGGGTGATGTACGGTGGAAAGTTGGTAGAGGTTAGCCCGGTGCGGGAGATATTCAAAGACCCCCTGCATCCCTACACCCAACTGCTCATCGGCAGCCTGCCCACTCTTCAGACAAAAGAGAATTTTAAGGGCATATCCGGGATGACGCCATCGCTGCTCACGCCGCCGTCCGGCTGTATGTTCCATCCCCGCTGCCCACAGGTGTTGCCCCACTGTCAGGTGGAGATTCCGCCGCTTGTTGAGATCAAACCAGACCGGTGGGTTGCCTGCCACCTCTACAACGGGAGTTAGTTGCGATGCAGCTTCTGGAAGCGCAAAGTGTGACGAAAGTATTTGGTAGCGGTGTTCTCAGCAAAGACCGGCTGGTCGCAGTGGACGAGGTTTCCCTGGTGATCAGCGAGGAGAAGCCGACTATCGTATCCATCGCCGGCGAGAGCGGCAGCGGCAAGACGACTCTCGCACGCCTGCTGCTGGGTATGACCCAACCCTCCCAGGGGAATATCCGTTTTCGCGGCAAAGACCTGGGCACAATGGACCGGGGCGAACGCCGGGAATTTCGGCGTCAGGTGCAGGCCATTTTCCAGGACCCGTTTGAAGTCTACAACCCCTTCTACCGGATCGATCAGGTGCTGACTACACCGGTGCGTAAATTCAAACTGGCCTCTTCCAGGCAGGAAGAGCAGCGGCTCATCGAAGATAGTCTGCAAATGGCCGGTCTGCGGCCCGGCGAAACCCTGGGCCGCTATCCCCACCAGCTCAGCGGTGGACAACGGCAGCGCATTATGGTGGCCCGGGCGCTCCTCCTCAATCCCCGAATCATCCTCGCTGACGAACCTGTTTCGATGGTGGACGCTTCCTTGCGGGCGACGATTCTGGAAAGCCTGATGAAACTCAAGCGGGAACTGGGCATTTCCCTCATTTACATCACCCACGACCTGACCACCGCATACCAGATCAGCAAAGACATTTACATCCTCTACCGGGGGGCTGTGGCCGAGGTTGGCAGCGTCGAACGGGTGATCAGAGACCCACAACACCCCTATACCAAACTGCTGGTCAACTCGATTCCCTTGCCCGACCCGGACATCCGGTGGGGTGGTCAGGCCGATATGGACCAGGCCCCGCTGGTCTCCAGCCTCAAGAATGCCCACGGCCACGGCTGCAAATTTGCCAACCGCTGTCCATATGTTATGACAGAGTGCCGGGAGAAGCAGCCTCCCCTCTACCGCACCCACGAGGATCGGGCCGTCGCCTGTTTTCTCTACAAGAATGAGCCGTCAGTCGGGGGCAGGGAAATGGCCGAGTCCCTGGCGGCCTAGTTCGTGAACTGATTATCGATACACTTAACTCGTCTTGTCCGAGGCCGTCTTCACCAGAAGATGGCCTTTCTTTGCCCAATTCATCTGTACAAATAGAGGAGCATCCCCCTTATGACAATTCGTATCGGAATGATCGGCTGTGGCAAAATTGCCCGCCACCACGCCGCGGGCTACCAGGCCGCCGCGGACCTTTGCCGTGTCGTCGTCTGCTGCGACGAGTGGAGCATCGACCTGGCCCGCCAGATGGCTGACTCCCTGGGCGGCGCGGATGCTGTGGACAATTGGCAGGCGGTCATCGAACGGGACGACGTGGACGCGGTCTCCATCTGTATGCCCCACTTTCAGCATTCCGAGATTGCCCTGGCCGCGGCGCGCGCGGGCAAGCATATTCTTGTGGAAAAGCCGATGGCGATGAATCTGGCCGAAAGCCGAGCGATTGTGGAGGCGGCAGAAGCTGCGGGCACGCTGGTGATGGTAGGCCAGAACCAGCGCTTTATGACCGATCACCAGCACATCAAACAACTGATCGACGACGGCGTGATTGGCCGGGTGGTGGCCGTGCGTTTTGACTGCAACCAATTCCTCAAAAAAATGTACGCCGAGGGTAGCTGGATGTTCTCCAAGGACAAGACCGGCGGCGGAATGGTCATCTGCACCGCCGTACACAAGTTGGACCTGCTGCGCCACTTCTTCGGGGAGATTCGCCAGGTGGCGGCCTACACCGGCCACACCGGGCTGAACTACAATATGGATAACGAGGACATTGCGGCGATGATCCTGAAGTTTGAGAACGGCATCATCGGTGAAGGTTTCTACCTCTTCGCCGCCCACAAAGTGCCGATCCCGACGGCGACCAGTGAATTGACGATTATCTACGGCGAGGAGGGGATGATTCACAATGTGATGGGCTGGCACGTCCACAGCACCAAAGTGGCCGAATATAGCGGCGGCGATACGAACATCGGCCTGGCAGTGGAGCCGTATGTCAATTCGGTGGTCTACGAGATTCGCCACTTCCTCGAGTGCATCCGGGACGGCGTGCAGCCTCTGACCTCCGGGCGGGACAACCTGGGCACAATGGCCGCAATCGACGCCATCTACCGCTCGGCGGAGCGTCGGGAAATGGTGAATCTGGCGGATGTCTGATTTGCGACGACGGGGTAGTTGGATTGGCTGACCAAAAAGGTGATGCGTGAAACGTGAGATCGCCCAGGCAACTCACGTTTCACGCATCACTCTTCACGACCTCGAAAGAGGCTGCTTCTTCACCCATTCAATTTTGTAAACCCAACAACCCCGCCAGATTCCCCCCCAGAATCTTCGCCCGATCCGCCTCCGTTACAAAGTCGCAGTGGGTGCGGAAGGACTCCAGCGCCTGCACATAGGCTATGCCATTGCGCCCACAGACGGGGAAATCCGACCCCCAGCACAGGCGTGACCCGCCGAAGGTTTCGTATAGCGGGCGCACAATTCCGTCGATAGTGTCCCGATGGGGGAAGTCCCATTTGGGGCCCCGGGTGGAGTAGTAGAAACCGGACATCTTTACGTGTACGTTCGAGTATTGGGCCGAGGCCAGCACCAGACGCAGATTCTCTGCATTGCCCACGCCGGGGTGTCCCAGGTGGTGGATGAGAATGGGCAGCGACGGGTAGGCCGCTGCGATGGCGTCGATGGCCGGGTGGTGCTGGGGACGGCAGGCGATGCTGGCGATCAGCCCCAACTCTGCGGCCACGCCAAAGAAGGCCAGCCCCTCGTCTGTGGAAAACCAGCTTCCGTCGTCGTCGCCCCGCACGTAGTGGGTGAAGGCGGAGAGATGCCAGCGTTCCACGGCCTGACGCAGACGATTCGCCGCGCCGGGCAGGTGATAGGTATCCGACCAGGAGCAGTCCACATCCGCGCACTGGATGATGCGATCCGGGTGGCGGCGCACCGCCGCGGCGATGTAGTCGTTGTTGGCCGGGTTGTGTTCGATCCCCGCGCAGACGAGGAAGGCTTTGTCCACCCCGGCGTTGTCCATCTCAAAGAGCAGTTGGTCGATGGCGCTGCGGGAATAGAAATCGGGCACAGGCGGCTGGTAGGGCCAGCGCTCCCAGGCGTGGCAGTGGCTGTCGATAAGCATTGGGTGTTGACTCCGTTGGGTGGAATGGGGGTTGAATTTTCGTGGACGAAAGGTGAAACGAGAAACGTGAGATCATCCGATCTTTCTCACGCTTCTCGTTTCACGTTTCCGGGACAAAAAGTGCTCCCGGCTATACAGCTTCTCTCTCTACGCAAACACCTTCTTCTTCAGCGTCGTCTGGGTCTCGTAGATCGAGCCACCCTTCAGCGCCGGGGGCAGGGGCATCAGCACCGGCACATCGGCCAGGCGGGGACGGTTGGTCGGTTCGCCGCGCAGGATGTTGGCGTTAAATTTGTCCCAATCCCCCGCGCCGCTGATGGGCCGATTTATTGAGGGCCGAGGCGTGCAGGGTGCGGGCGTGGTGAATGGTTATGCCGCCCGCCTTGACTTCCCAGGGGCACGGCTTTATTCGCGTCGGGGATATCCTCCGAGACCGCGCCCACGAAGTGGCCGTCCTCGTGGTGGGAGAGGATCGGCCCTTTGTGGCTGCCGGGGATGACCAGCAGACAGCCGTTGAGCAGCATCATATCGTCCATACAGACACCTACGGCCAGCAGATCGTCGTTGGTGTGGGGAGAGAAGGCCCAGTCCTGATACCACTCCACCGGGCTGCCAAATTCGGGGGATTTCATATTCAGTTTATTGCCGTTGGTGCGGATGGCCGGCCCGATCAAATCGGCCACAATGTCCAGAATTTTGGGGTGGCGCATTACGGCGTCGTAGACCGGGTGGTGCAGGATAGGGTTCTTCAGGCGGCGCAGGCGGGGGGCTTGCGCTGTGTGGCCCGGCTCCAGATCAAAGACGTCTGTGTGTTCGGTGAAGGCCGCGCTCTGGGCCACAAACTCGTCGCTGACCCGGCGCAGGTCGGCCACTTCGTCGGCGGAAAGCACATTTTCCACGGCCAGATAGCCGGTTTCGTGATAGTATGCGATCTGTTCTTGGGATAGCATTGGGGGTCTCCTTTGGCAGGTGGCAGATAACGCTACATCAATTGGCGGGCGATGTCAAAGACAGGAAAACAGATCGAGATAGAAAAATGCCAGGGACTAACAAAAAGTCCTGGCATTTTTCAAGAATATAACGGCGGAAATGGCTTGCGCCTTTGTTGGTGACAAATACTCAGGTGGGGCTGACCCCGGCGTGCAGTTTCAATCCTAATGCACCGATGACCTTCAAAATGATGTCGAAGTCGGGTCTGCGTTCACCCGAAAGTGCTTTGTAGAGATTTTCACGAGAAAGGCCCGCGTCTTGAGCAACCTGGGTCATACCTTTGGCGCGGGCGATGTCGCCAAGCGCTTTGACAACAAAGGCGGCATCGCCGTTCGCCTCTTCAAGGCAGGCATCAAAATAAGCAGCCATTTCTTCTGGGGTTCGCAGATGTTCTGCCACATCATAGCGGGTCGTAATGGTTTGGGTCATAGTGGTTATTCCGAAAGGTTTCGTGCCAGATGAAGGGCGTCTCTGACATCCCTGGCTTGCGAACTCTTGTCGCCGCCTGCCAGGAGGATGATCAGCCCACTTCCGCGTTGTTTGAAATACACTCGATAACCTGGGCCGTAATTGATTCGCAACTCAGAGACGCCCTCACCAACGGGCCTAACATCTCCGGGATTTCCGGCAGCGAGCCGCTCGATCCTGGCTTGGATTCGCGCTCTGGCCTGGATGTCGCGGAGTTCGTCGAGCCAATCAGCGAAAAGATCAGTCTTCCGAATTTCGATCATAACGCTACTATAGCAATCTCGCTACACATTGTCAATGGTGAGAGTAGCGCATTCGCGCTTGTATGCCTGCCTATTTGCATTGTCCGTCCAAGCGGTGTTTACTGTTGCAGAGACGTCAAAATATCCAATACCCAATATCCACCCCAGGAGGTCCCAATGTCCACCCCAATCCTCGCCGCCCAACTCTACACCGTGCGCGAATTCACCAAAACCGCGGCGGATTTTGCCGCCAGCCTGCAAAAAGTGCGGGCGATTGGCTACACCGCGGCCCAGGTTTCCGCCATCGGCCCCATCCCGCCTGCCGATGTCAAGCGGATTGCCGACGACAACGGTATTACCATCTGCAACACCCACATCGGCTGGCAGCGCCTGCAGGACGATCTGGACGCGGTGATTGCCGAGCATCACCTGTGGGGCTGCAAGCACGTGGCCGTGGGCAGTATGCCCGCGGAGTATCGAGACGGGGGTGAAGAGGGCTATCACCGCTTCGCCGCCGACGCCAATGGGGTGGGCGAAAAGCTGGCAGCAGCCAACCTCACCTTCAGCTACCACAACCACAGCTTTGAATTTGCCCGCTTTGGCAAGCAGAACGGGCTGGAAATCCTCTACGCCGAGAGCGATCCCCGCTACTTGCAGGCCGAACTGGACACCTATTGGATTCAGCACGGCGGCGGCGATGTGATCGATTGGATCGCACGGATGGCGAACCGGATGCCCGTCATCCACCTGAAGGATATGAAAATCGTCGGTATGCGGGAGCAGGCGATGGCCGAAGTGGGCGAGGGCAACCTCAACTGGCCGGGGATTCTGGCCGCCTGCAAAGAGGCCAATGTGGAGTGGTACGCGGTGGAGCAGGACATCTGCCCCGGCGATCCCTTCGAGAGCCTGGCTATCTCCTACCGCAACCTGGCCGCGCTGGGGCTGTCGTAGGTCGGACTGTCAGTCCGACCTACACAAATAGGAACGGCCCATTGAGGGCAGAAGGGTTGCCAGTTTTTGGAAAAGCTGGCAATCCTTTTTCGATCCGATGGCCGCTGACCAGCTCGTAGACCGACCCTTCCCGGCTGGTCTCAATTTCGGTATCGGTCAGGGGTCTGTCGGGCAGGACGAGGCGGAGGGTCGTGGCTCCGGGCTGGCCGCTGAGCAGACGCCCACCGGGAATCGACCGGGCAGCGATTGCAGAGAGCGGCGCGGGTTGGCTAAAGAGCAGTGTATTCAGATGGCGCAGGAGGTGAAAGAGCGGTGTGGGGTTGCACAGCCGGTCCAGCAGACCCTCGGCGATGTCCATTGTGCGGTCCAGTTCGACAAATGGCTCCACAAAGAGGCGGCTGTGGGGCCGGGCGGCCAGGGCAAAGAGCGCTTCCGCCCCCACATTCAGACGGCTGCCGGATGCAGTGGAGGGCAGTTCCACAATCCAATCCAGCGCGCCGACGGGCCCGGGCAGGGCTGCCCCCGCCACCTGTTCCAGCACCGGCTTGCGGCTGTCCAGCCGACAGAGCAGCCGGTCGAGCCTTAGCCCGTGGCGTTCCAGCCACCCGCCCACCAGCGGCAGATCGCCCACCTCAAAACCGACCTGCGCCCGGCTGTGCTGCTTGCCCGCCACCGCCCGCCCGGAAATCACACAGGAGAGGGTGATGGGCAGATGGCTGCGCGCCCGCCACTCCCCCACCTCCCCGGCCAGGGACGAATCGGGCAGAACGCCCCCCAGCACATCCACCTGCACCCCGTCGCACCCATCCCCACACACATCCAATCGCTGGATAAGCCGGTCGCCGGGCCGCCAGAGGATACGGGCTGTCACGGCCACCCCCTGGCCGCGCAACATTCCCAGCCGCTCCCGTTGCAGGGGATCGGCCAGATCGGAGACGGGGACGAGCAGATGGCGCACCCCCGCTTCGAGCGCGGCCAAGAGGGGGTAGTCGTTGCGCACGGGTTGGCGCACATAGGAGGGCCAGATGCTGGGCGTCTCGGCCTGGCGAGAGAGGGGGTGATGGAGGACGACGCCCAAAGGCGAAGCGGGCAGGTCCGGGGAGGTGCGGGTGAGCAGCCGGGGGCGAGGATCCGGCGTGCCCGTCTCGCCGCCGGTGCGGATAAAATGGACCCGGCTGCCTGCTGCCATCACCCGCACCAGATAGAAGCCCAGCTTGCCGGCGTCGTCCCGGCCCTGTTCCGGCGGGGGCGGACTGCTGAAAAGCTCGCTAAAACCGGGGCGGGTGAAGGCGACCGAGGGGACTGTGTAGTAAGAAGTTCGACTTTTATCTCCCTGCTTACCCCCACCCAACCTCCCCCAAATTGGGGGAGGCGTTGATATAGTTCCCTCCCCAATTTGGGGAGGGTTAGGGTGGGGTGTCTGGGTAGGTCTGATTTCGTTGTAAAAAGCCCAATGGACGTGGGCGGCGAAAAGCATCTCCACCCGGTGGCGCTGGACCAGTTCGAGCAGCCAACTGCGGGCCGGTTCGTCGATATTGTCGTAGTGGCCCAGGGCCGTCTCCGCCGGGTTGTGCAGAAAGGGGGGCAGATGCAAAAAGAGGAAGATGCGGGCGTCGGCGTGGCGCGGCAAATCCGCTTCCAGCCAGGCCCGCTGCTCGGCTTCTGCGGCCAGGCCGCTGTTGAGAATCTGGGAATTGAGGATGACGAAGTGCAGCCCGGCCTCGTCCCAACTCTGCCAGGAGGGGCCGCAACGCTGTTGAAAGTCGTCCAGATAGCTGGGCGTCACCCGATCCGCGGGCATTGTGGGGTCGGGTTTGTCGCCGATGTCGTGATTGCCCGCCACAAAGCGGGGCGCAATGCCCCATTCGGCCAGTTGGGCCAGGCTCTCCTTTATGGCCTGGGCAAAGCCGGGCCGCTCTGGGAATTCCTGCACCAGATCGCCCATATGGATCACCGGTATCTCCCCCAGCCCGGCCAGCGTGCCCAGGGCGAAACCGGCGCGAGCCGTCTGCCTGCGCCGCGACTCAAACTCAACGGACTGGCCGGTGGGGTCCAGCATATAGTGGGTGTCGGCGATGACGACGAATTCGTGCAGGGCCGGGGGGAGATGGGAGAAATCGAACATTAGCTGATCCTCTGTATTGGGCTTGGGCATACGTTGAGAATATGGCATCCCTGCCGGTCTGTCAAGCTCGGATATCCCAGCCTAATTTCCCATCATCCTACAATCCCATTCATTCATTGCGGATTCGGTGACGGGGCAGTATAATAGGGCCGAGTAGTTTCACCGCGCAGATCAGAGTTCCAACCCGTCTGCCCCCGAGGGGCAACCCATCCTTTGCAGGAGATCCCTATGCTACGCACAATCAGTCGAATTATTGTCGTGCTTTCGTTAGCTACGCTGGTCGTAGCCGCAATTGCACTCTATCGGAACGGGCTGCCCGAATTTGCCGGCGCGCCCGCGCCTATACAGGCTGCTGCCCAGCCCAGTGCTACGGATCCATTGGCCTTTTTTGGCGCGTTGCAGGTGGCTGAACCCCGCCAGGTGGTCCTGGGCGTGGGGGGGCAGGTGACCGCTGTGCTGGTGGAAGAGGGGGATGTTGTGACTGCGGGCCAGGAGATAGTACGCCTGGACACCACTGGATTGGATAACGGCATTGAAAAGGCCCAGATCGGGCTGGACCTGGCGAAAATTGCCCTGGCCCAGCTGGGCGAAGGTTCTAAAGAGAGCGAACTTGCCACAGCCAAAGCCAATGTGGACGTGGCGAAGATTAATCTGGAAAAGCTGAAAGAGGGAGCCACCAAAGAGGAGATCGCTGCCTCTCAGAACTCAGCCAACGCAGCCTGGGCCCGCTACAACGAATTGAAGGCAGGCCCACTCCAGACCCGGATTGATCAATTGCGGGCCAATCTGGACAAAGCCCAGATTGCCTTGACCGAAGCTCAGCGCAACTACGACGAAATCGCCTGGCGGCCTGACGTGGGCAAGACGCCCCAGTCGGCAGCCCTGCAGCGGGCCACCATCGACTTTACCGCAGCCAAAGCCTCTTTTGATGAGGCCACGGCGCCGGCCAAACAGTCGGACCTGCTCTCCGCCCTGACCGCGGCCCAGCGGGCACAGATTGCCCTGGACGATCTGCTGGAAGGCGCAACCGACGCTGACATCGCCCTGGCCGAGGCCCGGGTGTTGAGCGCAGAGGCAGCTCTGGAACGGCTGGAAGAGTTGGCCGGGGCCAGTGATTTGGCCGCGGCGGAGCTGCGGGTGCGTCAGGCCGAGATCGGGCTGGAAGAGGCAAAAGCGGTCCGAGCCAAAGGCAAAGTGGTAGCTCCCATTGCCGGGGCGGTGATCGACTTGAATGTAGAGGAAGGCCAGATGGCCAGCGCTGGTTCGTCCGTGGCGGTGGTGGGCAATGTAGCTGCGTTGAAACTGGTGATAAATGTGCCCCAGGACGACATCGAGCGGATTGCCGTAGGCGCGCAGGTAACAGTTACCCGCTTTGGCACAGACAAGACAGTGGACGCGGTGGTGCAGCGCATTTCGCCGGTGGGCACGCCCGGCGCGGGCACAGCCACCTTCCCGGTGACAATTCTGCTCCCCGCCGAAGGTGCGGACGGATTTAGCCCAGGAATGCTGGTTTCTGTGGCTTTCAGCGAGAAAAGCGAGTAGGATTGGGTGAGGTGGGATGATGAGATGATTGGGTCATTGTCCCACCTCCCTCAATCGGTACCAGCAATGATCCCAAACGATTCGGTGTCGATTGTTCGCTATGCCAAATGTGTTGCCGCCAGCGGTGACCCGTTGACTGTCACTCCGGGGCAGTTTTATCGCGTCTTGCCAGACCCGGCAGAAGAACACGGGCGATTGCGGGTCGTTGATAATACAGGCGAGGACTACCTCTACCCTCAGCGAATGTTCGCTGAAATTTCTGATTTGACTAAACTCTCCGCCGCAGTAACCATCTCTCTGGATGTGCCTGTCAAGGCCGCTATTCTGCAAGCTGCCAGCCAGCGCGGGGTGAGTATGGCAGCGCTTCTACGCGAGTGGATTGACGAACGGCTGGACCTACCTGCCACACTTTAAGTCTTCGACTGGCCTCCCGTACAGTATTGGCTTGGCTATTTCGCCCGTTTACAGCCCGTACAATCTCTTTACAGTGGCGTAGACCCAGCCCATCTGGTTCTTGGAATAGTGGGCCGCCAGAGAACGCATGAGATTGGGCAAGTCAGTCACGCCCAGACCGCTGGCCTCCACCAGTTGTCGCAGCCGCGCCTGGCGGTTGAGTTCGTCCACAAATTCGTTGTAGATCTCCAAAACCAGCGGCGACGCATATTCGATTTGGGTCGGCTCAAAGTCGCTTTCCAGCATCGTGTGCAGGTCCGCCACAGCGCCAGCGCCGAAGTCGTAGCCATTCTCCAGCATTTTGTGCAGGGCCTGCACCACATGGGTCTTGCCCAGCCCGACCCCCGCGGCCCAGTGAATCTCCTCTACCGAGGGCGGCTTGCATTTCCAAAGGGTAGCGCTCTCGGCGGTGGAAAGCATCAGAATCGCACCCTCCTCGGCAAAGACCCCTTCGTCCACAGCCTGGTTACGGCTCTCCATCTCTGCCTGTAGCTGCTGATAGGCCAGGGCCAGCCCTGGGCTGTCCGGCGAAAGCACGGCCACCGAATCGACGAGATCCAGCCCATATTTCCCCGCGATCTCTGCCAGCCGCTGGTAGCTGACCACCTGCCCGTTGTGGACTGCCGTGTGCAGGGTCATCGCCAGAGGGGTGTCGTATGTGACCAGATGGGCGTTGCGATAGCCCCAAAGCTCGAAAATGAGCACCACCCGTTCCTCTGTCACAGCCCGCTCCACGGCAGAGCGGTCGGGCATGGCTTCTGCAATCAGCGTGTTCCAGTTGCCCCAACGGCTGGGGCTGACTACCGGTTGCAGCCGGGTGCGGGGGACCACCTCCAACACCTGGCCGTCGGGCGCGGTGAGGGGATAGAAGATAATCGCTGTCCCATCCAGCTTGTGGGTAAAGCGGGCGTCCACAGTGTCGGGCGGCACAGGAATCTCGACGCGCAGAATCTCTTCCCCCCCGGTGTCGGTCTCTTTGGCATAGGGATAGTGGATTTTGGGCATAGCGTAGACGAACTCCAGCCGCTCTTGCCCATCCAGTTGGGTGATGGCGAGCATCCCAAACCTCTTGCTCTCCTGGCGGCAGAGATAGCCGGAGAAGGCGTGGCCCCCCGGCGAAACAGTCTCGAAGGATTGCCAGTAGCGGGCGGAGACGCCGGTGATAGCGCTGATCTGTTCCAACATCGGATATAACTCCAGTGTAAGTGGCAAAGGCAGTAAGTTCCCGGCACTTTCCGAAGTACCGGGAACTTTGGCTGCGCGTTTCATGCGTCGGGAGATTTGCGATAGTGCTCGTAGGCGTTGATCAGATTTGTCTCAATTGTAGCGTGCAATGGCGTCTCCACCGGTGGGAACTTTTTGCCCGCTTCCATCACTACCTGCACGCAGCGGTGGCAGAGCATATACCCGATCAGCACACCGGGTTTACGATGGATAAAACCGTTGATCGAAAGTGCGCGGTTGCCCTTGAATCGGACAGCATCCACCCGACGCCCGCAGCCAGGGCAGGTATCGCCGGTGTAAAACCAGGAACTCCTGACTGCATTGCCAAATTGAGCCTTTGCCGTAGCTAACATTTGGGCCAGTATCGCTTCAGCTTGTGCATTGACATCCATCGGCTTTCTCCTTTCTGTGGTAACTGCTCACCCCTACCCGACCTCCCCCACTGTGGGGGAGGAGTCGATCCACTTCCCTCCCTGGAATGG
>JAHDWH010000099.1 GCA_023384455.1 Caldilineaceae bacterium
GGTGAAAGTGCGGTTACAAACCGCACCTACGCTTTATCATCTCGTTGATCAGTACAAAATCTTCCATTTTTTGTACTGATCAAGAAGATCGTGGAATCTGTAGGTGCGGTTTGCAACCGCACTTCTCCGGGTGAAAGTGCGGTTACAAACCGCACCTACGTTTTATCATCTCGTTGATCAGTACAAAATCTTCCATTTTTTACGAGTTTTACATCAAAGGTATGACAGAACAATCCCTCACCCGCAACATCTATCTCCACGACGTGCCTCTCGACGAGGCAATTGCCGACTGGCATACCGCTCTGGGCGCGGCGGGTCTGCTCGCGCCCCTGGGCAAAGAGACAATCCCCCTGACCGAGGCTCTGGGCCGGGTGACCGCCGAGCCGGTCTGGGCGCGCATCTCCTCACCCCACTACCACGCGGCCGCGATGGACGGTTTCGCCGTGCGCAGCGAAGATACCCGGGGCGCGACGGAGACTTCGCCCCTTCTTCTGCGCCTGGGCGAGCAGGCCCTGCCCGTAGACACCGGCGATCCCCTGCCCGCAGGGATGAACGCGGTGGTGATGATCGAACAGACCCAGCCGGTCAGCCAGGATGGGGCCGAATACATCGAAATTCTGGCTTCCTCCGCGCCCTGGACATACGTGCGCCCGATGGGGGAGGATGTGGTGGCGTCGGAGCTGGTCATCCCTGCCAACCACCGGCTGCGCCCCCAGGATTTGGGCGCGATTGCCGGCAGCGGTCACAGCGTCGTCAGCGTCTACCCGCGGCCCCGGGTGGCGATTCTGCCGACCGGCACGGAACTGGTCACTATCGGCAGCGAACTGAAACCGGGCGATATTATCGAATACAACTCTCTGATGCTGGGCGCACAGGCCGAGGAGGCAGGCTGTATCGTCACCCGCCTGCCGATTGTGCGCGACGACTACGCGGCCATCCGGGATGCAGTGGCCGCGGCCCTGGAAAGCCACGATCTGGTCGCCATCAACGCCGGTTCCTCGGCTGGATCCGAGGATTACACCTCGGCGATTGTGCAGGAGTTGGGTGAATTGCGCGTCCACGGCATCGCCATCCGCCCCGGCCATCCGGTGGTGCTAGGGTTGGCCCGGGGGAAGGCGCTGGTGGGCATCCCCGGCTATCCCGTTTCCGCCGCGATGACCTTCGACCTGCTGGTGAAGCCGCTGCTCTATCGCTGGCAGGGGCTGGAGTTGCCAGAGAAGCCGACTGTCCAGGCCACATTGACCCGCAAGACCCTCTCCCCCCTGGGCGAGGATCACTTCTTGCGGGTGACACTGGGCAAAGTAGGCGACCGGTTGGTGGCGACCCCCCTGGCTGGCGGCGCTGGGGTGCTGATGTCTCTGGTCAAAGCCGACGGGGTGGTGCAGATTCCCCGCTTTTCCGAAGGCCACGACGCGGGTGAGAAGGTGCGGGTGGAGTTGATGCGCCCCCTTTCCAGCATCGATAGCACAATCGTCGCCATCGGCAGCCACGACCTGACCCTCGACCTCCTGGCCGACCGGCTGCGCCAGGGCCAGCCCCGGCGCAGCCTCTCCTCAGCCCACGTGGGCAGCCTGAGCGGGCTGCTGGCCTTGCAACGGGGTGAGGCCCATCTGGCCGGTTCCCACCTGCTGGACGAGGCCAGCGGCGAATACAACACCGACACCATCCGCCGCCTGCTCACGTCTAATGGCGTGCGGGTGGTGCTGCTGGGCTTTGTCAACCGCCAACAGGGGCTGATTCTGCCCAAAGGCAACCCGAAGGCCATCGCCGCTCTGGACGATCTGCTGCGCGACGACATAGCTTTTGTCAACCGGCAGCGGGGCGCGGGCACCCGGGTGCTGCTCGACTACGCGCTGGCCCAGCGGGGGATTAATCCCCGCCAGATCAACGGCTATGCCCGCCAGGAATACACCCATCTGGCCGTGGCCGCGGCGGTGAAGAGCGGCGCAGCCGATGTGGGCCTGGGCATTCTGGCCGCGGCCCGGGCGTTGGAACTGGACTTCATCCCCCTTTTCGATGAACGCTACGATCTGGTGATTCCTGTGGAGCACTACGCCAGCGAACTTCTGGCTCCCCTTCTCGCCCTCATCCGCAGCCGGGAGGCTGGCTTTGCCCAAGCGGTGGAGGCGCTGGGCGGCTACGGAACGGCACAAATGGGCGAAGTGCTGGCCGAACTGTGAGCGTCGATGCTGCCCTGCTCGAAATCGTCCTGCTCTCTCTGCGGGTCTCTGGCATTGCCCTGCTGTTCAGCGTCCTGCTGGGCATTCCCGCCGGCCTTTTTCTCGCCCTGCGCCGTTTTTCTGGGCGGCGGCTGGTGGTGGCGCTGATTTATACGGGAATGGCCTTTCCGCCGGTTGTCATCGGGCTGTTCGTCTATCTGCTTCTTTCCCGCAATGGCCCGCTGGTCGGGCTGGGGCTTCCCTTCCTCCCTTCTCTTTTCACCCCCCAGGCAATGATTCTGGCCCAGACAATTCTGGCCTTCCCCCTGGTGGCGGGCTTTACAATGGCGGCGGTGGCGGGGGTGGACCCGGCCCTGCGGGTGCAGATGCGGGCATTGGGCGCGTCCAACTGGCAGGCGACGCTGGCGGTTTTGGCGGAAGCGCAGGGGGGCGTCAGCGCGGCGGTGGTGGCGGGCTTTGGGGGGATTATTTCTGAGGTGGGCGCGGTGATGATTGTGGGGGGCAATATCGAAGGGCGTACCCGGGTACTGACGACGGCGATTGTGCTGGAGACGGGCAAGGGCAACTTCAACCTGGCGATTGCCCTCAGTCTGGTGCTGCTGGGGCTGGCCTTTGCCGCCAATTTTCTAATTGTACGCTTGCAGGGGCGATCCTTCGACGAATGAGCGATTCCCTTTACGCTCTGGTGGGCGTGACCAAACGCTACGGCCCGCGCACTGTGCTGGCCGTAGACGAACTGACGATTCGCCGGGGTGAGGTGCTGGCGCTGGTGGGTCCCAGCGGTGCGGGCAAGAGCACGCTCCTGCGTCTGCTCAATTTTCTGGAAACGGTGACGACCGGCGCGCTCGCTTTTGACGGCAGACCCATAGCTGGTGGCGACGACGCGCCCCTCTGCGCCCTGCGCCGGGTGACGACTGTCTTTCAGCGGCCTGTGCTGCTCAGAGGCACCGTGGCGGAGAATGTGGCCTTTGGCCTGAAGCTGCGCGGCCAGCGGGACGGGGGCGCGGTGGGCCGGATTCTGGAAGAGGTGGGGCTGGCCCATCTGGCCGGGACAGCCGCCCGCACCCTCTCCGGCGGCGAGGCCCAGCGGGTGGCCCTGGCCCGGGCCCTCGTCCTGCGCCCGGATGTGCTGTTGCTGGACGAACCGACGGCTAACCTCGACCCGGTCAATGTGGCGCTGATGGAGCGCAGCGTAGCCCGGCTCAATCGGGAGCAGGGAACGACGGTTGTCTTTGTCACCCACAATCTTTTCCAGGCCCGGCGCATGGGCCAGCGGGTGGCTCTGCTGCTGGACGGGCGGCTGGTGGAGATGGCGGAGGCGGAGAGATTCTTTGAGCATCCCCAGGACAGCCGCACCGCCGCTTTTGTGCGGGGTGAGATGATCTACTAGTACACCCCGGCGTAAATAGACCAATAGTTCCTGCTCCCCGCTGGCCCATGACCAGCGACAGTTCCCCTCTTGGCAGCACCGGGTTCGTGACCCGGCGGGAGCAGTCATAGGTATTGGTCTATTTACGCCGCCGTGTACTAGCCGCTCATAGACCGGCGGGGTTAGTTTGCGGCTTTGCCTACCCCAGCGCGTCCACTGGGTCCACATAGGGCAGGCCAAACTCCTTTGCCACAGCAGCGTAGGTCAGCTTTCCCCGATGGGTGTTCAGACCGCCCTGCAGGGGTTTGCTCTCTTTGATGGCTTCGCGCCCTTTGGCGGCCAGGCGGATCGTATAGGGCAGGGTCTGGTTGGTCAGGGCAAAGGTGCTGGTGCGGGGCACCGCGCCGGGCATATTGGCTACGCAGTAGTGTACCACATCGTCGACGACAAAAGTGGGGTTGCTGTGTGTGGTGGGTCGGCTCGTCTCCGCACAGCCGCCCTGATCCACAGAGACATCCACAATGACGGAACCGCCTTTCATTCCGCGCAACATCCCCCGGGTGACCAGCCAGGGCGCACGCCCGCCGGGGATTAGCACAGCGCCGATGACCAGATCCGCGGCGTAGACGGCCTCTTCCACATTGGCTTCGTTGCTGGTGCGGGTCTCCAACTGTCCCCGGTACATATCGTCCAGATATTGCAGCCTGTCGTGGCTCAGGTCCAGCACAGTCACATGCGCGCCCATACCCAGGGCGATTTTGGCCGCGTTTGTGCCCACAACACCGCCGCCCAGAATTGCCACCCGCCCCGGCGCGACACCGGGCACACCGCCCAACAATACACCCCGTCCCCCATTGTTTTTTTGCAAATAGGCCGCGCCGACTTGGGTTGCCATCCGTCCGGCCACCTCACTCATAGGTGTCAGAAGGGGCAGTTTGCCATCTGCTGTCTGCACTGTCTCATAGGCCACGCCGGTTGTGCCGCTTGCCAGCAACTGCTCGGTCAGGTTGCGGTCCGCGGCCAGATGGAGATAGGTGAAAAGTAGTAAATCGTCCCGCAGGTACGCATACTCCAGGGCGATGGGTTCTTTCACCTTCACAACCATCTCTGCAGACCAGGCATCCGCCGCGTCGGCGACGATCTCCGCGCCGGCTTCCCGGTATTCGTCATCGGTGATGGAACTGCCCCGCCCCGCGCCGCTCTGTATCAGCACCCGGTGGCCCTGGCGCGCCAACACCCGCACCGCACCGGCAGTCATTCCCACCCGATTTTCGTTGTCCTTAATCTCTTTGGGAAGTCCAATAATCATCGCCCATTCTCCTTTGAAGTGGCTTATAGAAAGACACAAAGCAACTGTTCGGCTACCCCACCCTACCCCTCCCCATTCTAGACAGGGAACTGGAGCGACTCCTCCCCCAAACTGGGAGAGGCTGGGTGGGGGTGAGCAGTTACGACGCAGAATACTGTGACAGTGTAGCAGTGGGGCAATCCTTCGGTCAAGAGAAGAGGAAAGCAGACTTTTCGTCATAGGTGGAGTGCTGCTACAATTGACGTATACTTCCACTGTCACCGTCCGATTCGTTCCATTCCCTCTCAACTCTGGGGATCGTTTGTATGAAACCTGCCGCGTTTGACTATTTCGCACCGAAAACCATTGACGAAGCCTTGACCCTACTGGCCGAGTATGGCTATGACGCCAAACCCCTGGCCGGTGGGCAGAGTCTTGTGCCGACGATGAATTTTCGCCTGGCCCAGCCGGCTGTTCTGATCGATCTCAACGGGGTTGACGATCTCTTCTTCATCCGGGAGAGCGACGATGGCCTGCGCATTGGTGCGATGACCCGCCAGCGAGTGGTGGAACGCAGCCCGCTGGTGCAGCGCCGTGCGCCGCTGGTACACGAGACAATGCCCCATATCGCCCACCCCCAGATACGCAACCGGGGCACTTTTGGCGGCAGTCTGGCCCACGCGGACCCCGCCTCGGAATTGCCTGTGCTGGCTGTCATCCTGAATGCCCGGATGCGGCTGCAGAACAGCCAGGGCGCGCGCTGGGTGGAGGCCCGGGATTTCTATCTCGGCCTCTTCGCCACCGATTTGCAGCCGGACGAACTGCTGGTGGAGATCGCCATCCCAGACCTGCCTGCCCGCACGGGCTGGGCCTTTGACGAAGTGGCCCGCCGTCACGGAGACTATGCGCTGGCCGGCGTCGCCGCCACCGTCGCCCTGGCCGCGGATGGCTCGGTTGACACCGCCCGTCTGGTCTATTTGAGCGTGGGAGATTTCCCTACCCAAGCCTTCCACGCCGAGTCTCTCTTGGCCGGGGAACAGCCCACGCCCGCGGCCATCCGCGCTGCCGGGGAGGTGGCCGCGGCCCAGGACATCGACCCCATCGGCGACATCCACGCCAGCGCAGACTTTCGGCGGCATCTGGCGAAGGTGCTGGCGGTGCGGGTGCTGACAAAAGCCGTCGAACGAGTAAAAGAAAGATGAAGGGGTGCTGAGATAATGCGTTCAATCCATCATCCCGCTTCGGGGAAAACTCACATGAATCACTCCATCACCCTTACCGTCAACGCTGTTGAATATACCCGCTCTGTCGGGGCGCGTCTGCTGCTCAGCGACTTCCTGCGCCACGAGTTGGATCTGACCGGCACCCACGTGGGCTGTGAACACGGCGTCTGCGGCGCGTGTACGGTTCTGCTGGACGGCGTGGCCGTACGTTCCTGTCTGCTCTTTGCTGTGCAGGCCAACGGACGACAGGTGAAGAGTGTGGAAGGGCTGGCCACTGGGCCGAACCCGGAAGATATGCACCCCTTGCAGACCGGCTTTTGGGAGGTCCACGGCCTGCAATGTGGCTTTTGCACCCCCGGCATTTTGATGAGTCTTCTGCCCTTTTTAGAGGAAAACCCGGAGCCGTCCGAGGTCGAAATCCGGAAAGCGCTCTCGGGCAATCTCTGTCGCTGTACCGGCTACCAGAAGATTGTGGAGGCTGTGCAGGTGGGCGCGCGCTTGATGCAGGAGAGGAAAAACGAGTAGAGAAGAATCCCCTTTGGGGTACAAAGCGGACGCTGATTTACGCTGAAACGTACCTGTTCAGCCACCCGCCCTACCCTTCCCCATTCCAGGGAGGGAACTGGATCGACCCCTCCCCTAAGGCGGGTGAGGTTGGGAAGGGGTGAGCAGGTACACAGAAGCTCCGGCAGAGGTCAGGGGGGATTGGCAACGACAGCAGGAGACTAAAGTCAACCATCGTGAATACTCTTAAAGCCACCGTCTACGAACACATCCTGGCTGTTGTGCGGCTGATTCCCAAAGGGCGGGTCGCCAGCTACGGACAGATCGCCTGGATTGTCAACGCGGCATCGCCCCGGATGGTGGGCTACGCGCTGGCCGGTCTGCCCGACGGCTCGGATGTGCCCTGGCAGCGGGTGGTCAACAGCCAGGGCGGCATCAGCCCCCGGGGTGATCCCCTCTCCAGCGGGCGGCAGCAGAAGCTGTTGGAAGCCGAGGGTGTCGTCTTCGGTGCCGATGTGCGCATCGACTTTGCCCGCTTCGGCTGGAAAGGACCCGACCCAGAGTGGCTGGTTGAGCAGGGCTACACCCAACTTCCCTGGCCCGGTCCGCGGCGGTAGAAAACAGAAAAGGGGGCGCACCCGGTCAGATGCGCCCCCTTTTCTGTTCCGATACTATTCAGAGTGCCCGGTAGGAAGAAATTTATCGAAAAATCCGATTTTCTTTGCAAGTGTGCCGCAAGGTTATTGCAGTTTTTCCGCGCCGCTGCAAATCCATTGGGTGATGTTACCGGGCAGGATGAGTCTGTCCAGAATCTCTTAGTTGAAGACCAGCCCTTCGATGCCCTTTTCTGTTTGTTGAAAGGTAACTGCTCACTGGGGTAGCTGAACAGTTACGTTGAAAAGGTTCAGGTCGCGCTCCGTTATGTACTGTCAGTTGACCATCGGCAAGCTGAAGGTGAAAGTACTGCCCTGGCCGAGAGCCGATTTTACGTCAATCTGTCCGCCGTGATAGTGAATAATATCCCGGCAGATGGAAAGGCCAAGACCCGTGCCGTGGGGCTTGTCGGTCAGTGTGTCGCCCACCTGATGGAATTTCTCGAAGATCAGCGACTGATCTTCGGCCGCGATGCCCATACCCGTGTCCTGCACGTGGATATGCACTTTGCCGTCCATCAGAGACGAATGGAGCGCAATGCTTCCCGATCCGGTAAACTTCAGCGCGTTGCCCAGCAGATTCGCCAACACCTGCAAAATTCTGTCCCGATCGGCGCGCACGCTCAGTGGTTCGTCGGGCAAGCGCAGGTCGAATGTAAGCCCCTGCTTCATCACAAGGCCAGAGAAGTTTCTGGCGCTGGAAGAGAGCAGTTCACGCAAGTCCAGTTCCTCCATCTGCCACTCCACCTGACCCGCCTCAATTTTGGTAATGTCCAGCACGTCGTTGATCAGCCGGGTCAGCCGCTCGCTTTCGGTGTTGATAATGCCCAGAAATTCCCGTTTGGTATCGTCGTCTACCGCGTAGGAGAGCAGCAGCTCCGAAAAGCTGCGGATGGAAGTCAGCGGTGTGCGCAGTTCGTGGGAGACATTGGCAATGAAGTTGGTCTTCATCTCGTCGATGCCCAACAATTCCTGGTGGGCCGCTGCCAGATCGCCGTAGGCCCGCTTCAGGTCGTGGCTGCGATCATCAATAGTCTTGTAGAGTGAGGCGTTCTCCAGGGCCAGCCCCGCCCGCTCCACAAACGAAAGCAGAAGCTCCTGCTCGGCGGCTTCAAAGGCACCCGCTTTTTCCGCACGCAGAACACCGATATAACCGTTTGCGCTGCTTCTGGCTTCCAGGGGCACGATTAGAATAGGCTGTTCACCGTTTGCAGCGCAGTGGATCAGTTCGCTAACCCCGCTCTGCATCACACCTTCCATCCTTTGCCGTAAAGCACTGGGGTCATGGGACGAACTGGCGAAAACAGGCTGCCCATTGTTGTCCAGCCGCAAACCGAGCAATGCTTCGGTTGCCCCCATCAACCGGCGAGTCTCATTGGTAATGACACCCATCACTGTATTGAAATCCAAGCTGGAACTGAGCGCCCTCGAACTTTCATTCAGCGCTCTGGCCCGCTCCAGTTGGCGGGCCAATGCAGCCTCGGCAATCCGGGCCTGATCCTGCAAATAGCTGGCCAGAAGCACCATCAGGAGAAGAAAGAGAGAGCGGACGATAAAATCGCCGTTCATCCCGGTACTACCTGTCAGAGTGGTACTCAGATCGAGCAGAAAATAGACGCCAATCACAATCAGCGACGGCCCCCATCCATAGCGCATGGCAGCAGCCATTGTGGTGGTGTAGAGGACGTAGTTGAAAGAGGTAGAAAAGCCGCCGCCAATCAGAATAATAGAAATCGAGAGAATCCCGTCCCCGATAGTGGTAATGTAGCCATTGTCCAGCCGGGGGGAATCGTTCTCCATGAGCTTTTGCACCCCGAAGTTGTAGAGGGCTGCAATGGCCAGAACCGTATAGGCCGCGGTGAGTCGTCCAGGTGACAAATCAAAGAGCAGCAGGGCAGGGGTCATCACAATCAGCCCAATCCAGCGCACCATCACAAAGCGCTGTTCCAGCCGGAGATGGGGGGAAAGGCCAGGACGCCCCATCCAGAGTTGGTACAGCAGTTCAGTCAGATATGGCCGAACGGGCTGATTTTGTCTTGCTCGATTAAAGGTGTTACTAATAGGTAACGTTCTGAACATATTCGACGATCTCCTTAGGGCTGAACGGCTTCGTCATGTATTCGTCGGCCCCTCCCAGCATCCCCCGCTCCCGATCAATCTGCTGCCCCTTGGCGCTGAGCATCACCACGTGGGTATCTGCCAGTTCCGGGTCCTCTTTTACAGCCGCGCAGACTTCATACCCATTTTTGCGGGGCAGCATAATGTCCAGAAAGACAAGTTGCGGGCGCAGCTCCCGGATTTTTGAGAGCGCGCCTTCACCTTCCGAAGCTGTCACCACCTGAAATCCTTCCCGTTCCAGAACGAACGACAGAGAACGGAGAATGTAAGGTTCATCGTCCACAACCAAAATGGTCTTGTTCAGCATAGATACCTCCTTGCAGCGAACAGGAAAATAGGGAACATCTTTCACAGAGTCGGGAATCGTGCGATTGGGTGTTCGAGCTTTTGTGTGTATTGAGATTCCAACCGCCTATTCCCTGGGATTAATGGGTTGGATTGGTAGATGCCCTGCGCCCCAGGGCTGCGTAAATAGCACTCTCTACGATACGCGACGGAAGATAGAGGCATTTGTCGATCCACATAGCCGGTCTGGGTTCATTCAGATGAGCCTGGATATAGCCGACCCCGTTTTCGATTGCCGTACGAATCCGAAGACCGGGATTTTGGATATGCTCCAGCGCAAGAGTCGCATAGGCGGTCTCTTCCACAGTGGGTATGCCGAAGTAGCCCCAGGAACCGTCCTCGTTCTGAGTCTCCAATATCCACGCCAGGGCCGGCTGAAGCAGCTCCTGCCCGCGGCCTGGGTATGTCCGGTCTAGCTCAAGCAGGGCAACAACCGCCCGGCCTGTGGCATAGTGGGGCGAGATATGCCACTTATCCAGCCAGAAAGAGTTTTGCTGCCGGGTTTCCCCCAGAAACGCAATCACTTTGGCAATGGCCGCCTGTTGGCCCGGGTATTGGGGATAGCGCAGCAGGGCCATCAGTGCGTGGATATTTACACCGACCGATGGATGGCGCTCATACTGGAAGCTGACAAAATAGTCATCCCGTTCAAACTCTTTCAGGGCAGTCGGCTCGATATCCAGTCCGGCATCCTTAAAGAGGACCAACGCCACAGCAGTTTCATCTGCATCAGGCACGGGGAAAGAGGGCGACAGGCTGACACCTTTGCCATTCAATCCTACCTGCAAAGTTTGGCGTAATTCAGGAGAGAGGATCGAAAGAGCCGCCTCTCCCCCAAGCCAGCGATGCTGGGCAGTCCACAGATCGTCAAAGGTCTCGCAGGGGTCCAACACAGAGACGGCCGTTCCCTCGTCCGCGGCCAGACAACGCTCGATATAGGCTACTGCCTCTGGATCATCCAAAAAATGCAGGAAGAAAGCCGTGGCCGCTGGTGAATTGCCAATGGAGCCATTGGCCCCCTGCACGCCGGCCAGACGGATCGGATCCACAGTGGCTCCGAGGAATTCCAATGAGTGGGCCACTGTGACCTGATTGGAGTAGATCATCTGCTCCGGCAGCATTTTCAGCTTGCGTTCCCGCTCCTTTTCAAAGGCCCGAATGTAGGGTGGCAGTTTGACCCCGGCGGTGACCGCATTGTCCACCAGCGCTGGGAGGAGCAGTTCAAAACCCACCAACTCGCAAGGATAGTTTTCCAGAGCCTGGGCATTCTGCCAGAGATAGCGTTCCCCCCGTATCACCTGTTGATAGTCCGTCTGTCGCTGCCCATAGCGAACCAGAGGAATCAGCGCGGCCACAGTACAGATCACCCGATCGTGCAGATAGGGGATGGCGCTGCCCCAGCTACCGTCCGGCCACTGGTTCTGGCAAATCCAGTTGAGCGCGGTTGGAAAACGGGGGTCTCGCCGCTCCTGGGGATGGGGAATGGCCGCGACCCAGGCGGTGTCGTATGGTGTGCTGGCAATAGAACGGGGTTGCACAGCTACCCGTTGATCGATTTCAATCATTGCACTCTCCCTGTTCCGGTGGAAAAAGTGTGATAGTCGTGGTTCACATAAAAATCGCAGACAAACCGTGCAATATCAGCGATGGCGCGTTCCGGGTAGCCGGTCTGGGTGCGAGCCGTATTCTGTAATCTGGTGCAAACATCCAATCCTCGTACAATGTCCTGGCGCACCATATCGCACGCCCACTCCATCGCTTCCTCTTCGTTGTGACCCCGGGCCATTGCCTGGCGTTGCAGAATAATGACAGAATTGATCTTGAATTCAATGATCTCCTTGTCATAACTGCGTAGATCATTGGCCAAGCGAATACAGGTAGATGCTGCCAGCCCCAACTCTTTAATGATTGAGTAGTGATTCAGAGTTGTTGGGTCGCTGATGGCAATCAGTGCGGTCCAGACGTGGGGCGGACCGCCTACGGTGTAGAGACCGTTTTCCAGATAGGTGTCGTAATCGGGAAGCTGATCTGTCCCGCGGTCGGCCCGGTAATGGGTGCGCCATTCGTGTTCCCGCATCATCCCGTCCAACGTGCCGTGAACAGCCCTGGCCCATTCCTCGCGCAAGGCGGGAAAGAGTTCATAGGTTTCCAGGTCTTCCCGAATATCCCGCAGCGCCAGAACCAGCGTGTCCCGTTCCCGGCGGGCCACACCTCCGTCACCGTTCACAATCTCTTTGTAGCGTTCCACCCGCCGACGCAATTCGACAAAGGGTACCGTCTCTTCATCAAAGAGATCGTCGATAGTAAAGACCCACAGGCTGACACGGGCCATACTTACCAGCGCAGCCGCGCTGGCGAAAGGAGCGGCAGCAGTGACGGACAGGCTGAGGGGCCAGACCCGTACCCGGCGAATCAGCGGGTAGTTGGCCGCCCAGCGGTGTAACTCTCGGGAAGCTCTGGTGGTCAGATCAAAGATGCGCAGTTTACTCTCTTCATCCAGCCTGCCCAGAAATTGACTGCGCAACCCGTAGTCAAACTCCGTCTTGTTTGTCTGGATTGGCTGTCGTGTAGGGGAACCGATCACGCGTGACCTCCTTGCGTAAGATATTCATTTTGGACCATTCAACGACCTACGACCCAGCGTTTTCCCAGGCCCTGTTGTTCGAGATTGAAATTTTCCATGGCATCAATAAAGCGGGGAACCAGTTCGGGATCAAACTGGCTGCCTGCCCCGGATTCCAATTCCAGGCGGATCTGCCCCCACTCCAACCCTTTGCGATAGGGACGATCCAGCGACATCGCCGAAAAAGCGTCGGCCAGGGCCATAATGCGGCCAAGCAGTGGGATTTCGTCACCACATTTTTGGTATGGATAGCCATTGCCGTCAAAACGTTCGTGGTGGTGGGCCACCGCGTCCAATACATCATTCAGATAGGGAATGTTCTTAATCATCATTTCGGAAAGCTGTACGTGCTGCTTCATAATGGCATATTCATCCGATGTCAGTTTACCGGGTTTTTTCAGAATATAGTCGGGAATCCCGATCTTGCCGATGTCGTGCAACAGCCCGGCGATACGCAAGGCCCGCAAGGATTCGTCAGAGAGTTCCAGCGCGCTGGCCAGCATCAGGGCAGCGTCCGTCACAACCTCAGAGTGGGTTCGGGTGTAGTGGTCTTTGGCATCGACCGAATTGACCAGCCCTTCCAGCGCGCTGTAGCTGCTCCCTTGCAGGGTCATCCAATCGGATCGGGCGCTACCAGCCTGGGTAAGCCGCCCGCCCCCGGTCTGTTTCGACTCATACAGCGCGGCATCCGCATGGGCGACCAGTTCGTGCTTGGATCGGCCATCCCGCGGAAAAGTCGCAATTCCCAAAGAGAGGCGCAGGGGCAGTGAGTCCCCCTGCACATCAATCTTGCACTTTGCAACTTCTTCAATCACCCGATTGCCCACAAGGAGAGCCTGTTCGCTGTCCGTGTTGGGCAGAATCAGCATAAATTCGTCACCCCCATAGCGGCCCACAATGTCCCTGGCCCGCACTGTCTCGCGCAGACAATCGCTCACCGAACGTAGCACCCGGTCTCCCACCGGATGTCCATAGATATCATTGAAGAGCTTAAAACTGTCCAAATCCGCGATAACAATCGAGCAGGCAACCTCATTTCTCTCCGCGTCGCTCAATACTTCGTCGATGCGTTCCTGTAAACAGCGATGATTGAAAAGACCGGTCAGGCCGTCCGTGTCTGCCTGGCGGCGGGCCACCTGGTAGAGCTGGGCGCTGCGAATGGCGGGGGCTGCTACCGCGGCCACCCCAATCAGCAATTTGGCATCACCGGAACTGAACTCTGGCGCATCAATTTTGCCTTCCAGCATTATTTGCCCAATGGATTCACCGTTGACCATCAGTGCTGCCGAGACCCGGGCCCGGGGGTTCTGAACCGCTACCCGTTCATCCGGGTTAGTAGCCTGTGATACCTGCTCCTGGCGGTTACTTCGGGTCAGCCGCAGGGAAGCCTGGGCAGCGTTGAGCGCGGTGACAGTCGAACGCACGATCAACTGACAGGCCGCGTCCAGGTCCAACACCCCACCCAGAGCATCGCCCAGACTATACAGCAGGTGCAATTCTTCGTAGGAGTGGACGACTTCTGTCGTCAGGCTGGCAACCACATCCTCCAGGTCCAGCAGTTCGGACAAATAGTGGGCAATCCAATCAGCGACCTCCTGGGCGTCGCCCGATGCTATAGATACCCGAACAGTAGCAATCGGCCACTCCCGAAAGGTTACATACGCCGACTCCGTTAGCTGTTGGCCCTTATCCGCAAACGGTACTCCAAAAGTGGTCACCGGGCTTTCATCCGCGGATATGATTTCAACGAAGATAGTCTTTTCCGCGCAGATTTTCTGCAAAAAACGCGAAACCCGCTCTCCCGTACAGAGCCGGTAGAGAGACTTCGACAGAAATGTTCCATCACTCGGTGATAAGAAGGTGTAGTCTTGGGACGGTAGGTTGATAGATAGTTGACTGGTCTGTTGCATGTGTACGTCTCCGGGCCATTCAATACGGTGGAGTACAAGGAATTACTGGATTGATACTATTATCGAACCTTTTTACAAAGACATTAATAGGGATTATGTACTTATTTACGGAAGGCAAGGGATAGGGTGGGGCGTAACGGGGGTCTACTCAGTCTTTGGGGGTGACGCACCTGAGTAGCTGTAATGGAGAACAAAAGTCCGGCTTCGTCGGAAGCCGGACTTGGGGTATTGTCTGGGGGGAGCAGTTACTAATCACATAAGTATTTGCGTCGCACTGCGCTAGACTTTGCGCACCAGCAGGATATAGCCCTGGCGCGCTTCAATCGTCACTCTCTCCCCGATGGCCGGGGTGGGACTTCCGCTGGCGAGGGCTGCGTTCCACAGTTCACCGGCAGTGTGAACCGTACCCCGGCCCTGCTCGTCGAAAGCGCTGCGCACGGTGGCCGACGAACCGATGAGCGCTTCCCGCCCGGTGATGGGCTGGCGGCGCTGGGCGGACAGGGCTTTGCCGCCAGCAAAGAGAGTAAAGGCAGCCATCAGCCCGGTCATGGAAAGGATTGTCAGCCAGGGCACGGCCAGCCCCGGCGCGTCAAAGAGCAGCGCGCTGCCAAAAATAAAGGCTACTGCGCCGCCCAGGGCCAGCGCGCCAAAGGCGGGGGTGAAGGCCTCGGCCAAAAAGAGCAGAATACCCAGCCCCACCAGGGCCAGCCCGGCAAAGTTGGCGTCCAACTGCCCCAGCGCGTACAGACCCAGCAACAGACTGATCAGTCCAATCATTCCGGGGATGAATGTGCCGGGGTTGTAGATTTCTGCGATCAATCCTACAGAGCCGAGGGTGAGCAGAATCGTTGCCACCGACGGGTTGGTGATGAAATTGAGAAACTGCTGAAGCGGGGAGAGGTCCAGCCGTTGCACCAGCGCGCCGGCGGTCTGAAGTGTCACCGCATCGCCCTGCACAGTGACCACAAAACCATCCATCTGTTCGGCCAGGTCGGCCACATCTGTGGCGATAAAGTCGATGACCCCCAGTTCCAGGGCTTTGTCCGCGGTGGCTGCCGCGGCTTCCTGCACAGCGGCCACGGCCCATTCCACAGCCTTTTCGCCCCGGCGCGCGGCCAGGTTTTCAATGTCAGCGCTCAGGATATTCTTGACCTTTGCCTCCATCGTTTCGCCCACATCTTCGCCCTGCCCCCCCACCGGGCTGGCCGCGCCGATGCTGCTGCCCGGAGCCATAGCCGCCACGTGCCCGGCCAGGGTGATGAATGTGCCCGCGCTGCCAGCCTGGGCCGCCGAGGGGGCGACATAAACCACAATCGGCACGGGCGACGCCAGCATATCCTGGACGATCCGTTTCGTCACCTCTACACTGCCGCCGGGGGTATCCAGTTGCAAAATCACCGCGCTCGCGCCGCTGGCCTGGGCTGCCTCGATGCCATCCACAATATACTGGCCCAAGACCGGTGTCACCGCACCCCGAAAAGTAAGTACGTGAACCCGGCTTTCCCCTTCCTGCTCCAGCCCACTGGCCACAGCCAGCCCCACTTGTCCCACCGCGGGCAGGGCCAAGCCGAGCAGAAGACAGGAAAGGTAGAAGATGCGGAAAGCGGTATGGATTCGTTGCACGGGAAACCTCCGATGAAGTCTATTGCGTATTGTTACAGGTGGCAGAGCCACAAGCCAAAGGGCCGCGAACGGAATACTCCGTACCAGCGGGGAACTGACGCATATGGGTTAGTTCCTCGGCCAGACCGGTGAAGACGTGAAACGTGAGGTGTCGCCATCTGATCTCACGCTTCACGTCTTCACGTTTCAGTTTTCACGTTTCCGCACGCAAATCGTGGCTGCGCCACCTTATTCCGTACCATCACAATATCTAACGGACGTGCGTTAGTTACGGGTCGTGCTCCGTGACGTAATGTCAGCATCGGTTGAGTAGGCGGGGGCAGTTTCCCGCCGTATCGAAACCTTTAGGTTGAGCCTGTCGAAACCCAGCGGGTAGGAAGAACCGTCTCGTTGACCCGCTCGCTCTGGTTTCACTTCGACAGGCTCAGTACAAGCGATACGCCTCGAAGACTCCGGGCTACCCTTCGACAGGCTCAGGACACCGCTCAACCGGCGCTCACTGGTCTGTACTGTGCGCAACCTTGCGGCTGCGCCACCTTATGCAATACAAAATAGGCCGCACTCATCACGCAAACTGGGCTGTTCGTCGTTCCTTCCCCTTTACCCCCGCCACTTCATCCAGCATCTCCTGGACTGATTGACGACCGGCTTGAGTGGTGGCGCCGAGCATTTGGGTCAACTCATTCAAACGGGTATCCCCGTGCAGGGCTGTAATCAGCGTACCCGTGCGCAGGTCACCTTCGCTTTCATAGACCCGTTTATTCACGCTCAGATGCAGATCGCCATAAGCGGCCAGTTGGGGCAAATGGGTAATACAGATCACCTGATGGCGCAGGCTGGTCGGGTTTTCCACGTCCTGGCCGGTCAGCCGCCAGAGCTTTTCCCCAACGGTCGAGCCAACCCGCCCGCCAATCCCCTGATCGATCTCATCAAAAATAAGGGACGGGGTGGCGTCGGCGTGGGCCAGGACACTCTTCAGGGCCAGCATCAGCCGGGAGGTCTCGCCGCCCGAAGCCACCTTTGCCATTGGCTTCAGGGGTTCGCCGGGGTTGGTGCTAATCAGAAATTCCACCCGATCAACACCGCTGCTGTCAAAATGGACCCGGCGACCGTTGGGCAGGATAGCGCCGTCGTCCTGGGCTGACTGCTCCAGAGAGAGACCGAAACGGGTGTGGGCCATACGCAGGTCCGCCAGCTCTTTCTCCACCTGGCGGGCCATCTGCTCGCCAGCTGCGGTTCGGGCCACGCTCAGGGCCGCGCCCAGGCTGCCGATCTGCCGTAACAGCCGCTCCTCGTCAGCTTCCAGGGCGGCGGTCTTCACTTCCCAATCGCTCAATTCGTCCAGTTCGGTCTGGGCCTTTTCACCGTAGGCAATGACATCCTCCGCTGTATCGCCATATTTGCGTTTCAGGTTGCTCACCAGTTGCAGTCGCTCCTCCACCTCGGCCAGCCGCTCCGGGTTAAACTCCAGATTCTCCACGTAGTCCTGCAACTCCCGGGAGAGGTCTGAAAGCTGCTCTAACAGACTTTGGGCCTGCTCTCCGGCAGCGGTCATACTGCTGTCGATGCGCGCGAGGCGCTCCAGCCGCCCGACGGCCTGGCTGAAGAGATCGATGACGCCGAGAGATTCCCCATCTCCGTTGTCCAACAGCCCCCCCGCGGTCTGGGCCAACTGAAGCAGAGATTCTGCATTGCCCAGCCGTCGCCGCTCATTTTCCAGCTCCTCATCCTCGCCAGGGATCAGCCGGGCGTTGGCGATCTCCTCGGCCTGAAAGGAGAGCAGATCGATGCGCTGGGCCAGGGTGCGGGCGTCCTGACGCAGCCGTTCCAGCTCTTGGCGCACCCGATTCAGGCGATGCACTTGCTCCGCCACAGCCTTGCGCTGCTCGGTCAGCCCCCCGTAGCGGTCAATCAAAAGGACGTGGGTGCGGGGGCGCAGCAGATTCAGATGCTCCCCCTGGCCGTGGATATCCACCAGTTGCCCGGCCACATCGCTGAGAATTTGCAGAGAGACGGCCCGGCCATTGACCCGGGCAATGTTGCGCCCACCCAGCCGCACTTCCCGCCCCAGAATAAGGGTATTGGGTGCGTCGGGATCATCCAGTCCTTCGGTTTCCAGCAGGGCGCAAATCTCGTTCAGGTGTTCGTCGCTGCTCTTCTGGTCGGGGGAAAGGGAGAAGATGGCGTCGATTTCGGCCCGGTCTGTGCCGCTGCGAATCATCTCTGCGGTGGCCCGGTCGCCCAGCAGAAGCCCCAGGGCGTCGATAATAATCGACTTGCCCGCCCCGGTTTCGCCGGTCAGCACATTCAACCCGGGATGAAAGGCAAGACGCAGCTCGTCGATGATAGCAAAGTTACGAATGTGCAATTCCAAAAGAGCGGTCATCGGAGAGGGTCTATCCTCCTGGGGGTGGTACCAAATGTCGCCGGAAGTATGCTGATATTTTAGCACAAATGGTCGATTCCCCGAAAGGGTTCTATTCTCCGCGGGTAACTGCTCACCCCCACCCAACCTCCCCCACTGTGGGGGAGGAGTTGATCCTGTTCCCTCCCTAGAATGGGGAGGGGTTCTAATTCTCCGCGGGTAACTGCTCACCCCCACCCAACCTCCCCCACTGTGGGGGAGGAGTTGATCCTGTTCCCTCCCTAGAATGGGGAGGGGTAGGGTGGGGTGGCTGAACAGTTACCTCCGCGGGGGCGTCCCAATGGGGTGAGACGAAGGCGAAATTTTTTGACAGCACTTTTGGCTTTGTGCTACGATGGCTATACGCATTATTTCCCCGCGTACCCTGCCGTACTGTAAATCGTGACTGCTCAGGCTTCGGGTGCGATGCACTCGCCACAGCATTTTGTAATGGAATCTGTTCCGGGCGAAAGGTACCTGTTCAGCCACCCCACCCCACCCTACTCTTCCCCATTTCAGGGAGGGAAGTGGATCGACTCCTCCCCCAGAGTGGGGGAGGTTGGGTGGGGGTGAGTAGTACAGTAAGTAATTGATTAGGAATCGTACCCCAATTCATCAAGCTCGTACCCCTTTGTCGAGGAGCTTTGAATGTACCCCGAAAGTGAGATACTTTTTCCCTACCGCGCTATCTCCCCTCTACGCCGGGAACGGGGAGATGTCTGGCGGGACCTGGTCTCCCAGGTTGCCTGCCAACAGGATGGCCGGGAAGATACCCTGGCCTTCTCGCTGATGATGATTCGGCTGTGTGATTGCCTGAACTGCGATCAGAGCAGCTACAAAGCTTCGCTGGGCTGCATCTCCTGCGCCCAGCGCACAGTAGCCGCCGAAAAGACATCGGATTTAATGCTGCGCCAAACCTTCGAGCAGACCCGAATAGAGATTCGGCAACAGATCCCTGTGCGGCCCAGTTAGGGTTGCCTTCCCATTGCGGCCAACACCCCTTTCGCCAGCGCGCCGCCAGCGTGCAGCAGTCCCTGCACCTGGTGGTCGCTGTGGGCCTCGGCATAGATGCGCAACACCGGTTCTGTGCCGCTGGGTCGGATGAGCAGCCAGCTATTGTCGTCCAGGATGTACTTCACCCCGTCCCGGTCGCTGCTGTGGCGCAAGGGTATCCCAACCAATTCAACAGGCAGCCGCTGCATCAACCCCGCCACCAGCGCGGACTTTTCGAAAGGCGTCACCGTCTGATCGTTTCGGCCATAGAAAAAGTGGCCCACGTGGGGTTGCTCCATCAGTTCGTGGAGCAGACAGGAAAGGGTTTTGCCCTGCTTTGCCACCAACTCTGCCAGCAATAAGCCCATTAACACCCCGTCGCCCTCTGGGATGTGCCCCTGCATACTGATTCCACCGCTCTCCTCCCCGCCCAGCAATACACTATCGCTCATCATCAGGTCGCTGATGTGGTTGAAACCCACGGGCGTCTCGTGTATCGGCAGCCCGTAATGATCTGCCAGCCGATTGAGCATTTGGGTTGTGCTGACTGTCTTCACTACACTGCCCCGCAGCCCCCGGCTCCGGACCAGATGCTCCAATAGTAACGCCATAATACAATGGGGATCGATAAAGCGCCCGTCGGGATCCACCGCGCCGATGCGGTCTGCGTCGCCGTCGGTTGCCAGGCCCAGTCGGTGGTTGCCCTTTGCCATTTCCGCAAAGAGTGGTTGCAAATGGCGGGCAATCGGTTCTGGATGGGCGCCGCCAAAGCCCGGGTTCAGTTCGCCGCGCAGTTCTGTGACGAAGCAACCGGCGTCTTCCAACAACTTCTTCAGGTAAACCCGGCCCGCACCGTACATTGCATCTACCGCCACCGAGAGACCCGCACGCCGAATGGTATCAAAATCCACCAGTCCGCGCAGATGTTTTTCGTAGGCTGGAAAGGGGTCAAAATAATGAACCAATCCCTGGGCCACCCCCTCGTCCAGGGAAATGGAGCGCGCTGGTTGCCCATCAGTGTCGTTTTCGTGAATGCGCTGCTCAATCTCCGCGGCGTCCTGGGGGCTGGCCGAGCCGCCGTAGGCCGCCTTTAATTTGATGCCATTGTAACGGGGCGGATTGTGGCTGGCGGTGATCATCACACCACCCGCGGCGCGCTTGTCCACAATGGCATAGGAGACAATCGGCGTGGGCGCGTCGGCCTGGGCCAGCCATACGCAAATACCATTGCCCGCCAACACCTCTGCCACCGCTTGGGCATAGCGATCGCTGAGAAAACGTGTGTCGAAACCGACGACGAGGGAAAGAGGAGATTGGGGATTGGGGATTGGAAATTGAGAAGTGGCGGGTGATCCCTGCTCCCCAATCCTCGGTCCCCGATCTCTGTTGTCCGCCAATGTCTTGTCGGCGATGGCCTGGGCAACTTTACGCACGTTGGCAAAGGTGAAATCATCACTGATAACGGCGCGCCAGCCGTCGGTGCCGAAGCGAATTGTCATGGGGAGCTTTCCTGCCTGTAGATGAGTGAGAGCATATGATTTCCTTATTGTAGCAGAAGCAAAGAATCCCACGGAAACTGCGGGCGCGGGGATAGCTACCCCGCCCCGCTACAAGGGCGGCTTGCCATACCCTACCGCTATGGTATACTTTCGGGCATTTGGATGGTAGTTGTTCAGCCATCCCACCCTACCCCTCCCCATTCCAGGGAGGGAACTGGATCGACTCCTCCCCTACGGTGGGGGAGGTTGGGTGGGGGTGAGTAGTTACTTTGGATGGATGATTCTGGTTGACCTATTGCTTTGGAGGCACGACCGATGGCTCTTACCGTACTGCTGGCCGGGCTAAGTCACCCCCATTCCCTGGCCCATCTGCGCACATTGGCCCAGACGCCGGAGGTAGATACCATTCTGCTCTGGGATGCAGACCCGCAGGTGCTGGCGTTGGAAGAAGTGCGAGGGACAGCAAAGGTCGCTGCGGTCAACACAGACCTGCCCCGGTTACTGGCCGAACACTCCATCAACTTTGCGCTGGTCGCCGAACGCAACGACCGGATGCCCGCGCTCTGCCAACAGATTGCCCGGGCCGGCGTCCATCTGCTGGTGGAGAAACCCATCGGCAACAGCCCGGCAGCCGTGACGGAGGTAATCTCCGCGGCGGACCGGGCTGGCGTGCGCCTGGGCGTATGCTACACCAACCGCTGCCACCCACTGGTAGAGGAGGCAAAGCGGGCAATCGACGGGGGGCTACTTGGCCCGCTGATGACCCTGCATATGCAGCTTCTGACCACCCAGCCCCGCTTCCGCAACCCCGGCCATTGGCTCTTCAGCAAAGAGATAGCCGGCGGCGGCATTCTCCCCTGGCTGGGCTGCCACTATCTGGACCTGATGCGCTTCATCACCGGCGACGAGATTGTAGCCGTCTCTGCCCACTGCGCCACCCGCAGCGGCGGGGCCATCGACGTGGAAGATGTGGCGGCCCTCAGTCTCACATTTGCTTCGGGTGGGGTGGGCAGCCTGCATGTGGGCTATGTGCTGGCCCTGAGCGGCGCGGGCTACGAGAATCGCCAGGGCTACGCTACCCACGCCGAGTTCTGCGGCCAGTTCGGACGGCTGGGCTGGAGCGGCAGCACAATCTTCCCCCCTCATCTCTGGATCGAAAGCGCCCATCCCGACTGGGCCGCCGCCCCCCGCCGGGAATTCCACGCGGATCTTGCCCCCTCCACCGCCTATGCCGGCGCACACGGACTCACCTTCCTACGCCGTTTTACGCAAGCTATTCAAGACGGCTCACCCTTGCCCGCCAGCGGGGAGGATGCTCTGGCCGTGGCCCGTGTGGTGGAAAGCGCGTATGCGTCTGTCGGTATGTAACTGTTCAGCCACCCCAGCCTACCCCTCCCCATTCCAGGGAGGGAAGTGGATCGACTCCTCCCCCACAGTGGGGGAGGTTGGGTGGGGGTGAGCAGTTACGTCGGTATTAACCCCGGTTGATTTTTGCTCTAGCCCTGTCAAAGATGAACCTTTGCCCGCGCCGAAGCCGCCACAGGGGAAATTGGCTGGCAGACCCCATTGAAATCGGTCTGGCTCTGTGTTACCCTACCCCTGCGCCAGATTCTGCGCAGAGCTGCACAAACCTGACCGATTGTCGAATGTATGCCTGCCCGGACAGGTGTCCGGGCTATTTTTTGCCCGTAACTGTTCAGCCACCCCACCCTATCCCTCCTCAT
>JAHDWH010000100.1 GCA_023384455.1 Caldilineaceae bacterium
TCGGACTGTTAGTCCGACGGGCCGGCAACGTCGCTGGTCGGACTAACAGTCCGACCTACATTAAACGGAACGGGGTTGTCTGTACAGCAGCTCTATTCTACCCAAATTCGGCCTGGCTGTACACACCGAAAAATCTTCGTTTTCTGTTCGCTTTGGCTGGCGTGCGAATTGCCTGGGCCTCTGCTACAATGGCGGCACGAGTTCATCCCCAATATACCCACCCAACGACGGGAGCTAATGCAATGACACGACCGCTTGAACTGGTACTGATGGGCGCTGGCGCTCGGGGCGCGCACGCCTACGCCTCCTACGCCTTTACCCACCCAGACGAAGTGCGCTTTGTCGCCGTGGCCGAGCCAGACCCGGTGCGCCGTCGCCGCTTTGCCGACGAGCACGACCTGGACCCCAGCCAGACCTTTTCTTCCTGGGAAGAACTGATCGCCGCGGGCAAACTGGCCGACGGCGCGCTCATCACCACCCAAGACCGGATGCACGTAGAGCCGACAATCGCCGCCCTGGAAGCGGGCTACGACGTTTTGCTGGAAAAGCCGATGGCCGACTCGCTGGAAGGCTGCGTCGCCCTGGTGCAGGCCGCCGAGCGCACCGGGCGCAGCCTGCAAATCTGCCACGTCCTGCGCTACACCCCCTTCTGGCAGACGCTGCACGGCATTCTTGCCAGCGGGCGGCTGGGGCAAATTGTAACTGTGGAACACCGGGAGAATGTGGCCTGGTGGCATATGGCCCACAGCTTTGTGCGGGGCAACTGGCGCAACAGTGCGCTCTCCACACCGATGATTCTCGCCAAATGTTGCCACGACCTGGACCTGCTGGTCTGGAATCTGGACGACCCGGTGGTACGGCTCTCGTCTGTGGGCAGCCTGCTCCACTACGCCGCCGAGAGCGTCGGCCCGGAGATTCCCCTGCGCTGCACCGACGGCTGCCCGATTGAGAGCGAATGCCCCTTCTCGGCGCTGGGCATTTATATGGACGCCCGGCTGCTGCCCGGCCCCCGCCGACTGGCCCAGGGGGAAGACGCGCCCCGGGCCTGGCCTTTTATGACAATCACCGACGATCTGAGCTGGGAAGGACGTTTGCAGGCGCTGAAGACCGGCCCCTATGGGCGCTGTGTCTACCGCTGCGACAACGATGTGGTGGACCACCAGACTGTGCTGATGGAGACGGCCAGCGGCACATCCGTCACACTGGTGATGCACGGCCACTCCTACGAGGAATACCGATCCATGCGCTTTGACGGCACAAAGGCCAGCCTGCGCGCCTGCTTTGGCCGCTCGTCGGAAATTATCATCTACGAACACGGGGGCGGGGAAGAGGTGGTGGAGATTCCCGCCGCCACCAGCGGTCACGGCGGCGGGGATTGGGGCACCTTTGGCAGCTTTTTGCGGGTGTTGCGGGGGGAAGAGAAGGCGCTGACCGACGTGCGCGCCTCCCTGGAAAGCCATCTGCTGGCCTTTGCCGCCGAGGAGGCCAGGCTCAGTCATCGGGTGATCGATATGGCGGCGTATCGCAGCCAGGCAGAGGAGTTGGGGTAAGAGAACCTGCCCAGTAAACCAATGAACCAATCAACGCTCTGTTGATTGGTTCATTGGTTTACTGGTTCATTGGCTTAGGCGTTGAGCGTCTTTATCCAGCCCGTCGCGTGCCGGGCGAGCGCTGCTGGCGGGGATTGCCGCTCCAGCTCCGCTGCCCGCTTCTGGACGAATTGCCGCCGGAACGGGGCGGACGGTTGCCGCCGCCGCCCAGATGATTGCGTCCACCCCGACGGTTGCCGTTGGAGGCAGGCCGGTTCTGCTGGCTCTGGGCAATCGCGGTCTGGCGTTCGGGCACGAAGTCCCCGTAGTCAAAATCGGGCAGCCGCCGCCGCTCCAGGGGTTCGCCCAAGACTTTTTCAATGTCCCGCACCATTGCCTCGTCGCTCTCCGTGACAAAGGTAAAGGCGTCGCCGCTCTGCTCGGCCCGGCCCGTGCGCCCGATGCGGTGGGTGTAGGCGTCCACCGTATCGGTAATGTCAAAGTTGATGACGTGGGAAATCTCCGTCACGTCGATCCCTCTGGACGCAATGTCCGTCGCCACCATTATATCGTACTTGCCATCCCGAAAGCCGTCGATGGATTCTTGACGGCGATTCTGGGCCATATTGCCTTGCAGCGCCGAGGCATTGTAGCCTTCGTTGACCAGCAGCAGGGCCAGGTTGCGCGCCCGCCGTTTGGTGCGGGTGAAGACCAGCACCCGGCCCGTGGCGGTCTGCTTCAGCATCTCCAGCAGCAGCCGGTTCTTCAGCTTTTCGGTGATGGGATAGATGGCGTGGGAGACGGTCTCTGCCGGGGCGATCATCCCGATCTGCACAGTGGCCGGGTTGTCCAGAATCTCCGCCGAAAGGCTGCGGATGTCGTCGGGCATTGTGGCCGAGAAGAAGAGGGTCTGGCGCTGGCTGGGCAGATGCTTCAGAATGCGGCGGATGTCGGGCAGAAAGCCCATATCGCACATCCGGTCCGCCTCGTCCAACACCAGCACCTCCACATTCGAAAGGTCGATGTCGCCCTCGCCGATGTGGTCGAGCAGGCGGCCAGGGCAGGCTACGACAATTTCGGCCCCCCGGCGCAGCGCGGCCAACTGGGGACGTTTGCTCACGCCGCCATAGATGGGCGTGCTCGTCACTCTCAGGTTCTTGCCCAGATCAACAAAGGTTTGGTGGATCTGCTCGGCCAGTTCCCGGGTGGGGGCCACCACCAGCACCCGCACTTTGCGCAGGGGGCCGCTGGTCAGCCGTTGGAGGATGGGCAGGGCAAAGGCGGCGGTCTTGCCTGTGCCTGTCTGGGCCAGCCCCAGCACATCCCGCCCAGAAAGGACGAGGGGGATGGCCTGCTCCTGGATGGGGGTGGGGGTTTCGTAGCCCACAGCTTCGATGGCCCCGTTCAGGCGCGCATCGAGAGAAAAATCGGCAAACTTCATAGAGTACTCCTTGACTCTTGTGAGCCAAGTCGCACTCTCAGCCCGAAAAATAGAAAAGGCAAGACAACACTTGCCACAGAAGAAGTATGGGGGCAGGTAGGATTTCTGTCAACTTTGGGGGGCGGTGGGTTGCGGTGCGTAAGGCAATTGCTGCCTGAACGGCCTTGCAATCTGACAACGCAAACCAACGCTGCGCCCTCACTACCCCCTACCCGTTGACGGGTTAAGTCCCATTAGCGCGTCGCCCCCTCCTCTCCTAGCCCAACCGATTCTGCTTCGTCGTCTTCGCTGGCAAATTCTGGCAGGTTAAGTTCTTTTTGCATAGAGTTTACGCTCCTTTGGCGTGCAATCCCGTGTGGGCGGTACCCGATTCCGGGAATCGACCGGACGATCTCCGGCCTGCCCTCTGCTGCTGGTCGATTCCCGGAATCAGCGCGTCACCGATCCCAGGGTGGGCGACGCAACCGGAACCGCCGAATCAATTCGGCGTCTGCTACGGGAAACCTGTTGAAACAGGTTCGGGCCATCCACACATCGACCCCAGAGTGAGCAAACCCGCGGCCAACGCCCTCACCCCCGCAAGCTAACAGCGTGCGTTACACCCCAACAGCCCCAGCGACCTTTTGTTCCAGGAGTTCCGTCATCCAACTGTTGAGGCTTTGGTTGGCGAAGCGCGCTTGGGTGGTAATCTGTCGGTGCAATTCCGGCGGGATGCGCACTGTGAATGTACCGGAGTAGGGTTTCTCCGGCTCCTCGCCCCGCTCCGCGCAGAAGGCCAGGTAATCATCCACCGATTCCTGAAAAGCCTGACGAATTTCCTGCACGGATTCGCCTTCAAATGTAATGACGTCGTGCAGATTGACAACCTCCCCGTGCAGAACGCCGGTTTCGTCGTCGAACTCTACTTTGCCGATATAGCCTTTGTATTCTATTATGGCTCGAACCCCGCTTGCTCCAAAAAACGCCGCACAGACTTCAACCACGGAAAACACAGAACAGACGGAAAATTGCTCTTAAAATCCCCTTCCGCGTATTCTGTGTTTTTCGTGGTCAGCCCAATAGCCAGTGTGTCTCTACCGTTCACTGTCGCCCACAAACGCTTTGGCGATGGTCTCTTTGATCAGGGCCTGATAGGGTACCCCCATTTGGTTGGCCTTCTCCTTTACGGCGTCAATCACATATTCGGGGAAGCGGATAGAGATGGGCCGGGTTGTTGGCTTCAGATTGGGAAAGGCCACCGATTTATCCGTGTATACAAGCCTATTTTTCGGGAAGGTCGTAGACGATCCTTCTCTCTGACGCTATTGTAACGGAAGCTGACAGCTTGCGTTACAGGTCCGCTCCTATCTGCGCCGTCCTTTCTTTTCGCTCTTGCCTTTCTTTTCCTGGGCAGCCGGCACAGAGCGCGAGGGTGACATCTGTTCATCCCGCATAGATTTCCAGGCGCTTTGCTTACCTTTCTCCAGGGCGATCAGACCCTCCGCCACCAGCCCGGCCAAATCGGCCATATGCTCGGAGTCGTGCATCACTTGCTGCAAGAGCGGCAGGGCCCCAGTATACAGTCTCTTCGCGATGGCCCGGTCGCCGAAGTCGTGCTCGGCAAAGGCCCGAAACGCCATCACCTCCGGGTCGTTCGGTCGCACGTCGTAGGCCCCGCGCACGGTTTCCAACGAATCTGCAAAGCGGTGCAGGGTGCGCAACAGCAGACTCATCCGCACCCGCAAATCCGCATTGATGGGGTCCCGCTGGATACGTCGCCGGTATTCGGCCAGCCCTTCCAGGGGGTGCATAGGGCGATCAAAAACCAGCACCTCAAAGCGGGAGACGAAGGAGTGCAGGCCAAAGGGAGGCCGGGCACCCTCACCGGCCAATGCAGCCGCAAAACCGCCCAGCCCGTCCATAGGCAGCATCAGACGCAGGGCATCTACCCCCTGCAACTCGTAGCTCTCTTTGGCGCCACATTTGGGGCAGACAATCTCCCGATCCATCACATAGGGGTCATAGCGGAGCAACTGCCCCTCTCTTGCGCGCCGTTGGCTTCCCAAATCCAGGGTCACGTGCTGCACAAAGTGGGGTCGCTTGCGGCGACAACGCTTACAGGTCAGATTCAGATAGAGTCCATCCCGACGCATAGGCGGCGTCGTGCGGGGCTGATCCAACTTCTCCTGGGCATAGTCCAGATCGACCATCTGCAGATCGACCCGATCCTCCTGAAAAGCCTGGACAATGGCCGGATAGGCTTCTTTTGCGCCCAGACGGCACAAATCCCCAATTACACAGGCGGTAAAAGTCTCCTCCTCCGCATTGGCCTCACGCCCAGGACGGCCCAACAGATCGGTCAAAAAGGCCACGATCGTCTTTCGCTCCTCTGGATGTCTGCGGGTGTGCTCGACCAATGCATCGGCAGCACTGGAGCGAAGTAGCCAGTCGCAGTCGGCGTTGGCGGCCCAATCCCGCAGTTCGGCCTGGGTATAGCCACCTGTCATTCCAAAATCAGTGTAGAGCAGGTCCCTCCAATCACCTTTGGCCTGCTCCAGCCAGCGCTCGATTTCGACAAAGCGGGCCGGCTCTCCCTCGCGCAAGGAGCGCAGAATCTCCAGGGCGTGGGCCGGCGCGGGGTTGTTCCGGTCATAGAGGCTGTCATCCCAGGCCAGATAGAGAAGTTCGGGAATCAGCGCCTGGCCCTGGGCGATGATTTTGGCATAGAGGGCAGGAATGGCATTGGGCTGGGCTGTGAGCAACTGGTCCAGGGGTGACAGATATTCTTTTTCAGCCGTCTGCCCGGCCCGGGTCAGGGCAAAGACAGCGCGCAGATCGGCCAACGCCTGGGGATCGATGGCGCTCAGATCGTCGGTTTTCTCCGCCCAGCCAGAGGCTTGCGACTCCGCCTGCTCTGTTTCCAGCCGCTGGACATCTCCTTCCTCCTCCGCTCCTTCCTCCTCCGCATCCTCAGTCAAGAAAGGTGAGATGGCGTCCAGCGCTTCCTTTGCCAGAGCGTACAGTTCCATATCCCGCAAACTCTGAACCAGCCTGTAATAGTAGTGGAGAACTCTCGGCTCCCCGCGCAGCAGCCGGGCGAACTGGGCAATGCCAACCGATATTTCGTCGCCGGTCACAAAGAATTCGGCGATCTCAACCAGCCAACCCTTGGCGTTGCCCCGCTCGGCGTGTTGCAGACAATAGACGAGACCCGCATAGGCCGTGGCGATGGCCGCATCGAAATCGCTCTTTACCAGAGCCAGCGCCTGGTCGAAAAATAGCGCGTCGTAGTCCACCATCTCCGAATGATCCGGGCTGCGCAAAATCAGCCCGCGTACAGCAATCTCCCGCAGCCACGTCGTTTCCGCCCGTTCCGCATCAGACAGATCGGCGAGCACATCCAGCAGGTCTGAATCCGACCATTTGCCCACAGGCTGGCTGCCAATCTCTTCCAAACTCATGCGCTGGAAACGCGCCACTGTTTTGGTTGTCATTTCCTATCTCCTTGTAACGCAAGCTGTCAGCTTGCCAAGAGCGCAAGCTAACAGCTTGCGTTACAATACTTAACCCACCGCGGGCAGGTCCGCGCCCCGCACCAGTTCGTTGAACTCGCCCACATCCTCGCTGAGAATCTGGTGCAGCTCGCCTAGCTGGTGGTTGATGGCCCCACTGTACTCCGTGACCAGCGCCAGGGAGGAGGCGGTGGGGAGACCATCCGCGCTGTTGATGTTGGAGACGACCGTGGCCAGTTTGGCATTCAGCCTCGGGCGCACCAGCAGGCCGTAGACATTCTTCTGCTCGCCGGGCAGGATCAGCGCGTCCTCGACTGTTGCCAGCTTCGCCAGCAGATCATCCGCGGCTTTGACAGCCATCCCGTTGCCCGCCAGCCGCTCCTTCCAGCCCGTCACCTGGGCCTGCACCCGGCGCAGGGTGACGACATTTTCATAGAGGCTGTTCAACTGCGCCCGCACAGCCACCAGCGCGTCGTACTGGGCTTGCAGATCCGTGTCGCTGACCGGCGAGCGGGGGTCTTTCTCCACGCGCAAGGGCTGGGAGAAGCGCTCCTCCCCCACTGTCAACCGCACCGTATACGCACCGGGCAGAGCGTAGGGGCCTTTGGCCGCCTCGCCGCCGGTTTTGTTGCCTTTGATGCGTGCCGCTCCCTCCTCCCGCAGGTCCCAGACAAAACGGTTGAGACCCGCCCGCACAGGAATCCACGGCCCCGGCTGCATAGCCTTTTCCGCGTCTTCCTTCTTGTCCCAGCCCGCGGGTTTGGAGGCAAAAGTGCGGATGACCTGCCCCGCCGAATTCAGAATTTCCAGTTGGGGAGAGATGCCTTCGGGCAGGGGATTGGGCAGTTGATAGTAGACAATCGCGCCCCGGGGCGCGCCCTGGCCCGCGTCCAGATAGGTGCGCACAGCCGCACCCGTCTCCTCGTCCGTCTTGGCAATGTACGTGGCGTTGGAGGCCATCGAATAGACCTTCCCCTCGCTGGGCATCCAGTCGGCGAAAAGGTCGGGGAGGACTCGATAGGCGGTGAGAGGCGGTAGGAGACTGGGGACTGGGGACTGGGAACTGGAATCCCCCCCAGTCTCCGATCCCCGATCCTCGTTCCCTGCCCGCAAGGGCGTCAAATCGTCCATCACCCAGAAGGAGCGCCCGTGGGTGGCGGCCACCAGGCTGCCCCCCTTCACCCGCAGGTCGTAGACGGGCACAACGGGCAGTCCGTTTTCCCAGCGCTGCCAGTTGGCCCCGTCGTCCTGGGAGACGTACAGCCCGGTCTCTGTGCCGGCGAAAAGCAGCCCCGCGGTGGTCGGGTCACAGCGGATGACCCGGGTAAAATCGTCGGCGGGAATGCCGTCGGTGATGGCTGTCCACGTCTGGCCGTAGTCGCGCGTCTTGAAAAGATAGGGCGTATTGTCGTCCAGTTTGTAGCGGGTGCCGGCCAGATAGGCGCTGGCCGGGTCGTGGGGAGACGGCTCGACCGTCTGCCAGTATATCCACTCGGGCAGACCCGCGGGGGTGATATTCTGCCAGCTTGCCCCGTCGTCCTGGGAGATATGAACCAGGCCGTCGTCGCTGCTGGCCCAAAAGACGCCCGCTTTGTGGGGGGATTCCCGGAAGCAGGCCAGGGTGCAATAGGTCTCCGCGCCGCTGGTGTCCCAGGTGATTGGCCCGCCGGACGCGCCCTGGCGGGTAGGGTCGTTGCGTGTCAGGTCCGGGCTGATCATCTCCCAATCCTGGCCGTCGTTGCGGCTGCGCCAGACGTGATTGCCGCAGGCGTAAAGCAGATTGGGGTCGTGGGGGGAGAAGATCAGCGGGAAGGTCCAGGGGAAGCGGTAGCGCATATCCTTCGGGCTGATGTCGCCGCCAGTGGCTTCGGGCCAGACGTTGACCAGCCGAATCTGGCCGCTGCGCAAATCGGCCCGCTGCAAACTGCCCTGACCGCCGGGGGACGAACCGATGGCCCCCACATAGACAATATCCTCGTCTTTGGGGTCCACGGCAATAAAACCGCTCTCCCCCGTGCCAGCGATCTGGCAGTCCCGCCAGCCGATACCCCCGTCGGAGGTGTCGTTGGGCACCCGCACGCTGGAGTTGTCCTGCTGGGTGCCGTAGACCCGGAAGGGGAAGCTGTTGTCGATGTCCATCCGGTAGAACTGGGCGGTAAGCTGGTTGTAGACGCTGCTGAAGCTCCCGCCGCCGTTGAAGCTGACCCCCGCGCCCCCGTCGTGCCCCTCAATCAGCCGCCGGTTGTTCTTCGGGTCGATCCACAGGCCGTGGTTGTCGCCGTGAGCCGTGGCAATTTCGCTGAAATTTTTGCCCCCGTCCACACTCTTCCAGAAGTTCAGATTGAGCACATAGACGCTCTCGGCGTCCTGGGGGTCGGCGAAGACGTGCATATAATACCAGGGGCGCTGGCGCAGGTCCGGGTTGTCGCTGACCAGTTGCCAGCGCAGCCCGAAGTCGTCCGAGCGGTAGAGGCCGGGATCGTTCTGGCTCTCCACCAGCGCCCAGACCCGGCCCGCCTGGGCTGGTGAGGCAGCTACACCGATTTTGCCCAGCAGCCCAGCCTGGGGCAGCCCCTTCGCCCGGCTGATGTCGGTCCAGCTATCGCCGCCGTCGGTAGACATCCAGAGACCGCTGCCCGGACCGCCGCTGCTCAGCTCCCAAAAATGGCGATGGACTTCCCAAAAGCTGGCGTAGAGGATATCCGGGTTCTGGGGATCGATGCTCAAATCCACCGCGCCGGCCTTCTGGCTGACGTAGAGAATCTTTTCCCAGCTTTTGCCGCCGTCGGTGGAGCGGAAAACGCCCCGCTCCTCATTCGGGCCAAAGGCGTGGCCCAGCGCGGCCACGTAGACCCGGTCCGGGTTGCGGGGATGGACCCGCACTTTGCCGATGTGCCGGGTGTCGGCCAGACCGCAGTGTCGCCAACTGCGCCCGGCGTCGGTGGATTTGTATACACCGTCGCCGTGGGTCACGTCCGTGCGGATGGTGGACTCGCCCATCCCCGCGTAGATCACATTCGGGTCCGAGGGGGAGACGCAGAGATCGCTGACCGAAGCCGTTTTGAGAAAGCCGTCGGAGACGTTCTGCCAGGTGATGCCGGCGTCGGTGGTCTTCCAGATGCCGCCAGCCACTGCGCCGAAATAGAAGGTGGCGATGTCGTTGGGGTCGCCGGCCACGGCGATGACCCGCCCGCCCCGGGAGGGGCCGATATTGCGCCAGGGCATAGCTTGCCAGAAGGTGGGGTCGATTTGGGTTGTCATTGGGTTTGCTCCGTGTGGGGTAGTGGGATTGCAGGATGCTGAGATAGTGGGGGAATTTACATCGAATTCTGGTAACTGCTCAGGTGCGACGCACTCGCCAGGAGCGTATTCCTGTGCGAAAATTGTGTGGCGAGTGCGTCGCACCCAAAGCCTTAGTAGTTACGAATTCTGTAGGATTGACTGTAGCGGAAAGCCGGGAAGAGGTCAAGTGGAGAGAGTGGCGGGTTTGACGCTCACTCATTTGCCCAAAAAGTGCAATGCCCCCGTTCTCCCCACCCATTTGACGAATCACCCATCCACCGCTAGGATCGGATCAGTGACTTCTCCATCCCACAGGAGTATTGGCCCGTGCCATCCATCGCCGCGCTGCTGCGCCCACCCCGTTTCGATGACGAACAGGCAAACAATCAGGCCAGCATTCTCCACGCCATCCTCCTGACCCTGCTGGTCATTGTTACTGTCTATATGTTTCTGGCCCCTGCTCTCTTCTATCCCGGCAACCGTTCGATCTATCTCATCAGCCTGGTCCAGATTGGCGTTCTGCTGGGGCTGCTGTTCCTGGCCCACAGGGGCTGGACCCGGCTGACCAGTTGGTTGCTCTGTATTGGCATCGAACTGCTGCTCCTGCTGGCTCTCTTTTTAAGTGGCGGGCTGCGGGGAACAGGCTATTACAGCCACATCACACTGGTACTCATCGTTGGGCTGCTGCTGGGGGGATGGCAGGCCCTGGCCGCAGCCGCCGTCAGCGTCCTGGCCGGATTGCTGGCCTGGTATGCCGCAGCAGCCGGGCTGACGCCCCATCCGGCCTTCCAAAGCTCGGAGCTGGCAATCTGGTCCGAAGTGACCTTGAACATTCTCGCGGCCGCCATATTTTTGCTGGTCTGGGATCGCAGCAGCCAGCAGGCCCGGGACCGGGCCCGGCACGAACGTGTGGCCGCGGAAGAAGCCCTGCGCAGCAGCGAAGCCCGCTACCGGGCCATTGTAGAGAGCACCGACGATTTCATCTGCCGCTTTCGTCCGGACACCAGTCTGACATTTGTCAACGAAGCCTATTGCCGCTATTTTGGCCGCAGCCGGGAAGATCTGATCGGCAGACCCTTTCTGAATCTGATCCCGCAAGAGGAGTACGAAACGATTCGCGCCTATTTGCAGGAGTTGCTGCGGGATGACAAAGCCGTCATCTATGAACATCAGGTGATGACACCTGGCGGCGAATTGCGCTGGCAGCAGTGGACGGACCACCCCATTGTGGACGCGGACGGCAGGGTGTATGAATTGCAGTCGGTGGGGCGGGATATCAACGAACGGCACGAAGCCGAGAAGTATCTGCAAGAATCGCTACACGAAAAGGAGGTGATGCTGCGGGAGATTCATCACCGGGTAAAGAACAATCTGCAAATCGTTTCCAGCCTGCTCAAATTGCAGGCAGCCCATCTGAGCGATGAAGCAGCCCAGGCCATTTTTGCCGACAGTCACAGCCGCATCAATTCCATGGCCCTCATCCACGAACGGCTCTACCGTTCCGGCGATCTGGCGCGCATCGACTTTGCCGCCTATGCCCGGGAGCTACTCACCCATCTCTTTCGGATGCACGGGGCGGCAAGCCGGGGCATCGGTTACGCGCTGGAGATTCCCCAGACACAGATGCGGGTGGATCAGGCCATCCCTTGCGGGCTAATCGTCAACGAGCTGGTCACCAATTCCCTGAAGCACGCCTTTCCCGATAGTCAGGTGGGGCAGGTGACGATTATCTTGCAGGTGACGGATGGGGGGGTGTACCGTTTGACCGTAAGCGATACGGGCAGAGGGCTGCCAGCCGGGCTGGATATTGGGCGCACAGAGAGCCTGGGGCTGCAATTGGTGTACACCCTGACCGCACAGTTGGAAGGAAGGCTGGAGCTTCTCCCCGGCCCCGGCGCAAACTTCTGCATCACCTTTTCCAGGAATGGAGAGTAGGGTACAATGTACCTGTTCAGTCACCCCACCCTACCCCTCCCCATTCCAGGGAGGGAACCGGATCAACTCCTCCCCCAAAGTGGGGGAGGCTGGGAGGGGGTGAGCAGTTACGGTACAATAGTCAGACAGTTATTCATCCTCCCCCAAATGGAGCCTCCCATGCCACTCTTGTTTGATATGTCTCTGGAGCGTCTGCAAAGCTATGAAGGACGCAACCCCCGACCCGCGGATTTTGATGCCTATTGGGACAGAGCGCTGACCGAATTGGACAGCATCGCGCCCGCGGTGGAACTGATCCCGGCCAAGTTTCAATCCCCCTCCGCCGACTGCTTTCATATGTATTTCACCGGCACAGGCGGGGCACGGGTCCACGCCAAACTGCTGCGCCCCAAGAATGCCCCCGAACCCCACCCGGCGATTCTGATGTTCCACGGCTATTCGGGCGACAGCGGCGACTGGCAGAGCAAACTGGGCTTCGTGGCCGCGGGCTACACTGTAGCCGCGCTGGACTGTCGCGGCCAGGGCGGGCTGTCGGAAGATGTGGGTGGCGTGCCCGGCTGGACTCTGCGCGGTCACATTGTGCGGGGCATCGACGGCGCACCCGAAGATCTGCTCTACCGCCACATCTTCCTGGACTGCGCCCGCATGGCCCAGGTTGTGATGGATATGCCCGATGTGGACGAAAACCGGGTGGGCGCCACCGGTGGCAGCCAGGGCGGCGCGCTCACCCTGGCCTGTGTGGCCCTGGAACCCCGGGTCAAGCGGGCCGCGCCGGTCTATCCCTTTCTCTCCGACTACAAACGGGTCTGGGAGATCGATATGGATAAGGATGCCTACGCCGAACTGCGGGAGTGGTTCCGCAAGTTCGACCCCCGTCACGAGCGGGAAGAGGAGGTCTTCACCCGGCTGGGCTATGTGGACATCCAATTCCTGGCCCCCCGCATCCGCGCCGAGGTGATGATGGGCGTGGGGTTGATGGACCAGATTTGTCCGCCCTCCAGCCAATACGCAGCCTTCAACAAAATCAGATCACCCAAAACCGCGGTCCACTACCCGGACTTCGGCCACGAAAAACTGCCCGATTTCGATGACCGCATTTTTGAGTGGATGATGGAATTGTAGGGAGCGGGGACAGGGCTTTTCGGTCACTATCGAAGATATTTTCAAGGGATAAACCAATGAACAGCAACGGAGTACTGCTCAATTACATCAACGGTCAGTGGAAAGCCAGCGCAGCCGCCGAGACCCTGCCCGTCCACAACCCGGCCAGCAACGCGGTCATCGCCACCGTCGCCCTCTCCCCCGGGGCGGAAGTACACGAGGCCGTGGGTCTGGCCCAGGCCGCCTTCCCCGGCTGGCGCGCCACGCCGGTGGTGGATCGGGTGCAGCCCCTCTTTCGCCTGAAGATGCTGCTGGAGGAAAATCTGGACGCCATCGCTCGCATCATCACCGAAGAGTGCGGCAAGACCTACGCCGAGAGTGTGGGCGAGATGCGCCGGGGCATTGAAAATGTGGAGACGGCCTGCGGAATGCCGATTCTGATCCAGGGCTACAACAACGAAGACATCGCCGCCGGCATCGACGAGCATATGTTCCGCCAGCCCCTGGGCGTCGTCGCCGCCATCACTCCCTTCAATTTTCCGGGGATGATCCCCTTCTGGTTTCTGCCCTATGCCGTGGCAACGGGCAACTGCTTTATCCTGAAGCCCAGCGAAAAAGTGCCCCTGACCAGCCAGAAAATTTTTGAATTGCTGGAGCAGGCCGATTTCCCGCCGGGGGTGCTGCAACTGGTCCACGGCGGCGCGGAGACGGTCAACGCCCTGCTCGACCACCCGGGCGTGCGGGCCATCAGCTTTGTGGGTTCCACGCCGGTGGCGAAGTACGTCTACCAGCGGGCCACGGCCAATGGCAAGCGGGCCCAATGCCAGGGCGGGGCCAAGAACCCCGTCGTCGTGATGCCCGATGCGGATATGGAGACCACCACCCGCATTATGGGCGATTCGGCCTTTGGCTGCGCCGGCCAACGCTGTCTGGCCGCGTCCGTCGCCATTACTGTGGGCGGGGCCAAGAACCCGTTCACCGAAGCCATCGCCGATGTGGCCAGCAGCCGCACAGTGGGCTTTGGCCTGGACAAGGGCGTACAGATGGGGCCGGTGATTACGACGGAAAGCAAAACCCGCATCGAAGGGCTGATCGGCAAGGGCGCGGCCGAGGGCGCGACGGTTCTGGTGGATGGCCGCCAAAAAAAAGTCAGCGGCTATGAGGAGGGCAATTGGGTCTTCCCCACCATTCTGGACGGGGTGGATCCGAACGGCGAGATTGCCCGCACGGAGATTTTCGGGCCGGTGCTGAGTCTGATGCACGCCAAGAATGTGGACGAAGCGATTGCGCTGGTCAACAACCGGGCCTTCGGCAATATGGCCTGCATCTTCACCCGGGATGGCGCGGTGGCGCGCAAATTCCGCTACGAGGCCGATGCCGGCAATGTGGGCATTAACATTGGCGTGGCCGCGCCGATGGCCTTCTTCCCCTTCAGCGGTTGGAACGAGAGCTTCTTCGGCGATCTCCACGCCCAGAGCCGCCACGGGGTCGAGTTCTACACCCAGACGAAAGTGGTGGTGGAGCGCTGGCCGTTGGAATGGTCGCGACAGTTTTAAGTTTCCCCTGTGTTTACAGAAAGGGCTTGAGACGTGGCTTTCATTGTAGAATTGACATATGAGGCCGAGAACGATCTTGACAGCATCCGGGCATTCTATCAAAACCAGATTCTGAATGCACTGGACGACTTTCTACAGCACACACCTACGATAATTTCTACAGCACACACCTACGATAACCAGTCGATCCCGCATTAAAAGACTGCGGGGAATCGATTCACCCGGCTATCGGTTACGCGTTGGAGAGCATCGGGTCTATTACGATGTCGATCTTGCGGAAGAAACAGTTACGGTACTGCGCATACTGACCAAAGAACAGTCTTTGCGCTATTTGAATGAGGTGGCCGATGAAGACAATGACAATTGAAAGCCTAAGCGATGGCGCGAGAGGTAGGGTGATGGACGCGCTTTCCGAGCCAGTCTTACTGACAGAAAGCGGCGAGCCGCTGCTAATCATTATGAATCTGGCTGAAGAAGATATTGTCGATGATCTGATTCTTCGTCATCCCGGTTTTCGAGCATCGGTTGAACGGGCGCGTCTACAGAAAAATCAGGGCCAGGTCAAAACGCTGGCCGAAATCCGTCGCAAATACGCGCAGGTAACCGAATGACTACAACAATCGGTATCGGCGTCATCGGAATGGGCTGGATGGGGACGGTACACAGCCGTTCCTATCGGATGGTAAACGACCGCTTCCACGACGCTGGCGTGCGCGCCCGGCTGGTGATCTGCGCCGACGACATAGCCCACCGGGCGGCGGAGGCCCAGGAGCAGTTGGGCTTCGCCGAGTCCAGCACCGACTGGCGGCGGGTGATTGACCACCCGCAGGTGCAGATCGTCGTCATCGCCGCGCCCAACTTCCTGCATCTGGAAATGGTGCGGGCCGCCGCGGCCGCGGGCAAGCACATCTTCTGCGAGAAGCCCGTAGGCCGCTCGCCCCAGGAGACGGCGGAGATCGAGCGGCTGGCACGAGAGGCCGGGGTGATGAGTTTTGTCGGCTTCAACTACCGCTGGGCGCCGCTGGTGCAGCACTGCAAGACGCTGATCGACAGCGGCAAACTGGGCGACCTGACCCACTACCGGGGACGCTTCTTTTCGATGTACGGCAGCAACCCTAACGGGCTGCTCACCTGGCGCTTCAAGCAGGGGTTGGCCGGTTCCGGCGCGCTGGGAGACATTCTTTCCCACGTAATCGATATGTCCCACCTGCTCATCAGCCCCATCCGGCGGGTGGTGAGCCATCGGCATACATTCATCCGGGAGCGCCCGTTGCCCATCCCTGGACAGGGCACACACTTCTCTCTGGGCAAGCCCGGCGACCCGGCGGGGCCGGTGGAAAACGAGGATTACGTCAGCGCGCTGGTGGAGTTTGAAAACGGCGTCCAGGGTAGCTTCGAGGCCTGTCGGGCCATCTTCGGGCCAAAGTGCGAGATGAGTTTTGAGGTCAATGGCACAGCCGGTGCGGCCAAGTGGAACTTCGAGCGGATGAACGAATTGGAGCTATACCTGCCCGACCCGGAGGGGCTGCACGACGGCTACACGACCCTGCTGGGCGGGCCGAAATATCCGGGGCACGCCCGCTTCAACCCCGGCGACGGTATCGGCATCGGCTACGAAGACCTGAAAGTAATCGAAGCCTACAACTTTCTGATGTCAGTGGCGGAAGGTGTACAGCGTGCGCCCAGCTTTGCCGACGCCCTGCGTTTGGCAGAAGTGCAGGCGGCAATGATGCGCTCCTGGGAGAGTGGCGGCTGGGAAGAGGTGGCGGGGCTATAGGCCAGGCAGATGATATTCCGGACAAAGAAGTTCGACTTTTCGGAAAAAGTCGAACTTCTTTAAGCCAAAAATGTATCAAACCAGCAAGGCCAACCGTTTGTGATAATTTTGACAATCACTTTGCCCTATGCTACAATCGGCCTACTTATTCTCCTTAGAATGACCAGAATTTGGCACGACCAATTCTTAGCGCGGGCACGGATTGAAAGGAGGCCAGCGACGAATGGCGAATGAACTTTGGAATCAGCGGGTAGAGCGGGCGCAGCAGATTACTGCCGAGCGCAAGGGCATTGACATCAGTGTGATGCTCCCGCCGCGCAATCCCACAGCGGATGGCAGCCCGTATCGAGCAGAAGATGCCGCCCCAGCGCCAGCAGTTGTGGAAGCAGTCGCGGCACCGGTGACCGCAGCAGTGGCAGAAGCCGCCGCACCTGTGGCCGTGGCCGAAGCAACCGCGCCAGCCGCGGACGCAGCCGCCGAGCGGGTGGCGGCAGCCAAAGCCCGGGCCGCGGCCAAAGCTGCCAGCAATGGCGCTCCCGCCGCAGCACCGGCTGCCAAACCAGCCCCACCCAAGCCGACACCCGCCAAAGCACCTGCCGCCCAGGCTGCGCCGGTGGAAGTGGGCCAGGCGGGTATGAACCGGCGGGAATTTATCACCTATGCCTGGGCCGCCGCGCTGGGATTGGTGACGCTGGAAGGCGGTCTGGCCACCTATCTCTTTATGTACCCCCGCTTCAAAGAGGGCCAGTTTGGCGGCAAATTTATTCTTGGCCCTGCCACAGTTTTGCCCGCAACCGACGCCGGCCCACAGCCGGATACCAACGGTAAGTTCTGGCTGGTCAATACAGACGCAGGCCCCAAAGCTATTTATATGGTCTGCACCCATTTGGGCTGTCTCTACAAATGGGAACAGTCGAACAACCGTTTTGAATGCCCTTGCCACGGCTCCAAATTCTCCCGGGAAGGCTTCTATATCGAGGGGCCAGCCCCCCGTTCACTGGATGAATTTATTGTGGAGGTGGAAGAGGCTGGGGTGGTAACGCTCACCACAGACTCGGGTAACGGCGCTATTCCGCCAGCCATACCGTCGCCAGCAGCAGAGATCCGCGTCAACACAGGCAAGCGTATCCCGGGTGGAGCCGCGGCGGATTCGCCCGTCAAAGGCACAGGCTGATCCCTTTTGCCGCTGGCATTGCCATCCGGCCCGATTGTAGTTCGAAACCGTTTGACGAACCAGGAGAAAGACACAATGGGTGTCCAACAAGATATTCGAGAAAAGGGGCTTCTCGGCGCGGTGGCTGGCATTGGTGACGACGTATTTACCCGCGTCACGGCCGGTATCAGCGTGGGCGAGTTCCGGCGTATGTTGCAGGGCGAGGCTCCAGGCCGGCCCAACCCCCGGCTGAAACCCCACAGCGAAGCCTTTCTGCTGCACATCAAGCCGACCTATTACCACGAAAGCGTCACCCGCTGGAACCACACCTTTCGGCTTGGGTTGCTCTCTACCTGGCTCTTTCTGATCGAAACCATCACCGGTCTGCTGTTGATGATCTGGTATGCGCCTTCGCCGGATCGGGCCTATACGGATATGATTTTATTGCTGACCAATATACCTTTTGGTCAGTTCCTGCGCGATTTGCACCGGCTGGGCGCGGAAATGATGGTCGCCATAGTCACGCTGCATATGGTGAGGGCCTATCTCACCGGGAGCTATAAAGCACCCCGCCAGTTTACCTGGTTTACAGGCGTGGTGCTTTTCGTTGTGACACTCTTCCTGAGCTTCTCCGGTTATCTGCTGCCCTGGGATCAGTTGGCTCTGTGGGCTGTCACCATCGGCACGTCTATGGCCGAGGCTATGCCCCCGGCTATTGTGGGCGAGACGGTCAACCTCTTGGCCCGGGGTGCGCCGGACATTGGGGCCAACGGTCTCCTGCGCTTCTATCTGCTGCACGTCATCTTCCTGCCGTTGGTTCTGATTCTTTTCTTCTTTGTCCACTACTACAAAGTAGTCCATTTTGGTATCAGCCTGCCCGCAGACGAGGAAGAGATCGGCGAGGACACGGCCAGCCGCATTCCTGCGGAGAAGCGTGTCTACTATCTGCCCGATGTGGCGATCGATGAACTGAGCTTCCTGACTGTCTTTACACTGATTACGATTTTCCTGACAATGTTCTACTTCCAGGCCCCCCTGGAGCACATCGCCAATCCCCAGTCCACACCGCTGCATACAGTAGCGCCCTGGTATTTCTACTGGTTGCAGGGCCTGCTGAAGGTTGCAGATAAGTTCATTGCGGGCGTGCTGCTGCCGGGTGTGCTGCTGGTATTGCTCATCGCCATCCCCTATCTGGATATGAACCCCAGCCGCCGGGGCAAAGACCGCCGGGTGGCGATCGTCTCCGGGATCATCGCCGGTGTGGTGATGATTATCCTGAGCTGGATGGGCACACCCTACTACGCGGTGCAGGGCGCTCCCGCCATCGAAATCATCCAGGAATTGATGCCCGAAGAAGGCTCTGGTCCTGTGCGCGAGGAGATCGGCTACGCCCATCTGCCCCTCGGCGTCTTCAGCACAGATGACCACACCGAGTACGAAGATGAAGGGTTCGCTCTGTTGATGCACGAATTTACAACCGCCGTACAGACCTTCGACGAAGAACAGGCGGGCTTCAACGGCGCACGGGGACAGGTGACAATCACCCAGGATCAGCCCGGTCTGAAAAAGATCGATTGGGAGATCTTCTGGTTCGACGCCGAGTCTACCGAAGGCTATTACCAGCGGGCCTTCTGGCTGCACGAAGATTCCATCTACTGGGAGCAGTACGGTCCCAAACCCGTCTTCGTCGGATATCTGAAAAATCTGTTTTCCGGTAAGGAGTAACGTGACGTCATGCAGGGACTATTCGTAAAATCTCCGATTCTCAAAATAGCGCTGGGTATCCTGGGCGCGCTGGGGTGCATCATTCTGCTTGGTCTTGTGCTGCTGACAGAAGATGTGCGCATGGCCGACCAGACAGACAACTGGGCAGCCCGGGAAATTGAAAATGGCGCGCTGCTCTATGCCAACAATTGCGCGTCCTGTCATGGGCCAGATGGTAAAGGGTTGCCCGGTGTGGCGCCGGCTCTCAACAGCCACTACTTCTTTACCAATCGGCTGGAAGATGTGGGCTATATTGGCTCGTTGGAAGACTTTGTGCGGCTGACTATAGCTGCTGGCCGCCCCAGCAAAGCCTCCAGCCAGTGGGCGCAAAAGATGCCCACCTGGGGCAGCCAGTTCGGTGGCCCTATGCGGGGTGATCAGGTCATAGAGGTCACAAAATTTGTGATGAACTACCAGGACGACGCGCTGGCCCAGACCCCAGAGGAAGACCCCTTCCAGCCTTTCAAGGATGTGCGAAAGCCGGTCAATGAACAGACGATTGGCGAGCCGAAAGAGGCTGTGGAGTCTGCGGCCCCGGCAGAAGCGGGCGCTGTGCGTGCCCCGGATCAGCTATTCTCGGCTATGGCCTGTCTAGGTTGCCATATGCTGGATCAGGAGCAGAGCACAACCAATCGAGGGCTGGTTGGCCCGAATTTTGGCAATCTGGCCGAGAATGCGGCCACCCGTGTAGCCGGCTTGAGCGCAGAAGAATACGTCTACCAGAGTATCACCGAACCTGCGGCGTTTGTAGTGGAAGGCTATACCCCCGGTATTATGCCCGCCACCTTTGCCGAGACGCTGAGCGAAGAAGAAATCCGCGGACTGGTGGCCTGGCTGCTGGACCCGGCTCGCTAGGAATGTGTATCTCTGCCGGGAAGCTGTCGAGCTTCCCGGCAGATGATTTTGACAAGCGCACGGCTTCTGCATATACTACAGATGTGTGCGGGCGTAGTTCAGTGGTAGAACGTCAGCTTCCCAAGCTGAATGTCGTGAGTTCGAGTCTCATCGCCCGCTCCAAAAAGAGACCCCAGCCGGTTGGCTGGGGTCTCTTTTTATGCTGCGGACTGACAGTCCGCGTTACAGGGGCCAGATTATCGGAATACAAATTGTCGCCACAATCCACAGCAGCAGATTGAGGGGCGTGCCGATCTTCAGATAGTCCTTGAACAGATAGCCGCCTGGCCCCATCACAATGGCGTTGGTCTGATAGCCGATGGGTGTCATAAAGCTGGCCGATGCGCCAAAGGCCACGGCCATCAGCAGGGGTTTGGGGTCAATCCCCAGGGTCAGGGCCAGTTGCAGGGCGATGGGAGTGAGCAGGACAGCCACCGCGTTGTTGGAGAGAAGCTCGGTGATGATGCTGGTAAAAAGATAGATGATGGAGATAAAAATCCAGGGGTCGGCGTGGCCCAGCACCCCCAGCAGACGATCCACCACCAGCGCGGCCAGGCCGGTGGATTGGATGGCAATGCCCAGGGGAATCGTCCCGGCCAGGAGCAGGAGGGTGGGCGGGTCCAGTGAGCGCAGGGCCTCCTCCGGGCGCAGACAACGGGTGAGGATCATCAGCACCGCGCCGCCCAGGGCCAGCACGGCAATCGGCATTTCGGTCAGGCTCGCCAGCAGAACCACCCCCAGCATTATCACCAATGCCTGACGGTTCTTGTCCGAGCGCACAATCGACTCCTCCACCCCTTCCACCAGCAGCAGCCGGGCGCTCTCGCGCAGTTGGCGCAGGTCGTGGGCCGCGCCGCGCAGGAGCAGCACGTCCCCGTCGCGCAGGCTCAGCCCGCGCAGCCCCTCGCTCTGGTGGCGGCCCTGACGCTGCACCCCCATCACATCCACCCCAAAGCGCCGACGCAACCCCAGCTCGCCCATCACCCGCCCGGAAAAGGGAGAATCGGGCAGCACGACCGCCTCGACAACCGTCTGTTGCAGGGAGGAGAGAGGCACCTGTTTGTCGTCGGCCAAAACCGTCGCCAAAACGGTTTGGGTCTCCTTGAGAAAGGCGGTGATTTCGTTGGCCCCACCGGAAACCAGCAACCGATCGCCTTCGGCCAGGGGCAGTTCCCCGGCTTCCTCCGCCACAATCAGCCGCTCGTTGCGTACAATTTCCAGCAATTCGATGTGGGTGACCGTCTTCTCCTGCCCAGCCGACGGGCTGCGTCCGATGCGCCGACGCAGGGAGAGGTTCCTATCCCGACGGGGGGAGGGGCGCTGGAAGGAACGAAGCTGCATAAACTGGCCGGGGGTGCGCCCGATCAGCTTGCTGTGGGCAGGCACAACCACTTCGGTTACATAGGCCGAGCCTTCGCCCCGGGTGTTCAAGCCCAGGGGTGGGGTGCGGTCCGGCAGCAGACGGTAACCGACGGTGACAATATAACCGATGCCTACGGCTACATAGATAAGACCGAGAGGGGCAAAGTCAAAGAGGGAAAAGCCCGGCCCGCCCAATTGACGATAGATGTCGTCCACCAGGATATTTGTACTCGTCCCCAGGAGTGTGACTGTGCCGCCTATAATCGCAAAATAGCTGACAGGCAGGAGCAGTTTGGAGGGATTCACGCCGAAACGGCGGCTCAGAGAGACGACGACGGGCATCATCATCACCACAATCGGTGTGTTGTTCATAAAAGCCGAGGCGGCCGGCACTGTGCCGGAGAGCAGGAGGAGCAGGCGGCGGGGGCTGCCCTGGGAGAAGCGGGCCAGTTGAAAGGTGACAGATTCCAGCGCGCCCGTGCGCACCAGCCCGCCGCTGAGCACAAACATCGCGGCCACAGTCAGGGTGCCCGAATTGGAGAAACCAGCAAAGGCCTGCTCCGGTTTCAGAATCCCAGTGAGAGCCAGGGCCACAATTGTCAGGATGGCCGTACTCTCAATGGCAATCCAGCGGGTGACATACAGAATTGTGGTACTAAAGAGGATGACGACAAGAATGGTGATTTGCACAGGCGCTTCCTTCGAGAGACAGACAGAACAAACCCGAAGAAATCTGTACTGGTCAACGAGATGGCAAAACATAAAGTGGACGAGCCACAAAGTTGAGCGCGGACCGGTCCAGTGAGCGCTGATTGAGTAGCCCGGAGTCTTCGGAGGGCGTATCGAAATCAAGCGAAC
>JAHDWH010000101.1 GCA_023384455.1 Caldilineaceae bacterium
TCCGTGTATACAAAATTTCATCCCCCGTGGCGCAACGAAGTCGCATGGAGAACTGTTCTGACGAATGTGTAACGTATTTTCGCGTACCCTTGCGTGCTTGGCAAATCTTCCGGCGAATCGGGCCTTTTGGTGACGGCCCGGACAGGCGTCTCCGCTCAGCGCTCGCGCCAGGGTTGGGAATCGGGCACAAAGAGGGATTGGCCGAAGCTATCCACCCCAAAGCTGGCGATCCTCTCCTGAACGGGGAGGGAGATCAGCCATTCGATAAACTGATCAGCCAGTTCTCCGTTGATTTTATCATTTTTGGCCGGATCAACCCCGATGACGCCGTAGGGATTGAAAAGGATCGGGTCACCCTCCGCCAGAATCACCAGTTCTGTTCCTTCCAGCGTACGGGCCAGATAGGTAGCCCGGTCACTGAGGGTGTAGGCCCCCTCTTCATCGGCCATTGTCAACACCGCGCCCATCCCCTGGCCCGCCGAGATATACCAGCCGCCCGCCGGCTCTATGCCTGCCGCGGCCCAGATTTGCTTCTCTTTGGCGTGGGTTCCCGAATCGTCGCCCCGGGAGATAAAGGCTGCGCCTCTCTGCGCGATGCGGTTAAAGATGGCGGCCGCGTCCTGACTGCCACCAATTCCTGCCGGGTCCGCGCCCGGCCCCACAATCACAAAATCGTTATACATCACATCTTCCCGGCGCACGCCGTGGCCGGCAGCCATAAACGCATCCTCTTTGGCCCTGGCGTGGACAAGCAAGAGATCAGCGTTGCCATCCTCGCCCAGTTTCAGGGCCTGGCCTGTGCCCACAGCCACCACATCTACAAAAACGCTATATTCTTTCTCGAAACCCGGCAACAGAAAATCGAGCAGACCCGAATCCTGGGTGCTTGTGGTTGTGGCCAGAAGCAGGTGGGGGGCGGCAGCCTGGGGCGGTGGCGGCGCCTGGCAGGCAACCAGCAGCAGGAGGAAGATAGAGATAAGTAACTGTTTCCGCATCTGAAAATCTCCGGTAGAAAAGGGTGGGGGAAAATTAAATTTAGCGGGCCAATAGTCCAGCCAGGGCTGTCACTTCTGTCACGGGCAGTTGGCACGCAAAATTTTCGCAGACGTAGGCGGCGGGTTTGCCGTTCACCAAACCCCGGCCATCCAGCAGGGGCAGGGGATTCTCCTCGCCAGGCTCTTTCAGGGCCAGGACGGTGTGGGGCAGATAGCGGCCGCGCACCTCTGCCAGCAGGGCCTGGGTGGCTGAATCCTTGGGATCGCCCACAATTGCCACCTCCTGGCTGGGGTGCAGATAGTCGTCCAGCGCGCCCAGCAGACGGCCAAAGCCTGTGGGCTGTTGGGCCATTGCCGAGGTCATCGGCAGGAAGATGCGGCTGGCCTCGTGGCGGTAGCCCTCATTACCCGTGAGCTTTGCCAATCGCAACAGGGATTCGGCGGCCAGACTGTTGCCGCTGGGGATGGCGTTGTCGATGAAATCCTTGCGCCGCACCACCAGCCGTTCGTGATCAGCGCCGGTCTGGAAGAGTCCGCCAAAGTCCCTGTCTCCAAACTGTTGCAGCATCAGCCGGGTCAGGCGGCTGGCTTCGGCCAGCCAGCGCAGTTCGAAGGTAGACTCGTAGAGCGCAATCAGCCCGCGCACAAAAGCCGCGTAATCTTCCAGATAGGCGTTGAGTTTGGCCTGCCCATCTTTATACGTCCGGTAGAGTTTGCCGTCAGGCTGGCTCATTTCCGCCAATACAAAAGTGGCTGCTTTTTCGGCTGCGGCCAGCGCGTCGGGACGCTCCAGCGCCACGCCCACTTCGGCCAGGGCGTGGATCATCAGCCCGTTCCACTCGGTCAGAATCTTTTCATCCCGGCCCGGTTTGATGCGCTTTTCCCGCGCCACAAAGAGCTTGCCGCGCATCCCGGCCAAACGCTTCTCAAGCTCTGCGACTGTCAGGCCCGCGCCCTTCGCCACCTGTTCCAGCGGGCGAACGATATTGAGAATTGTGTGGCCTTCAAAATTGCCCCTGGCCGTGACACCGTATACCTGACCAAAAAGTGCGGCATCCTCTGCCTCCAGAATGGCTTCGATTGCGCCGGGTGTCCAGACAAAGAATTTGCCCTCCTCCCCTTCGCTGTCCGCGTCCTGGGTGCTATAGAAGCCCCCTTCCGGGCTGGTCATCTCGCGCAGCACGTAGTCGGTCGTCTCGTTGACTACCCGGCGGAAAAGGGCGCGCCCGGTGATCTTCCAAACATTCAGGTTGCTGCGCAGCAGTTGGGCGTTGTCGTAGAGCATCTTTTCGAAGTGGGGCACCAGCCAGATGCGGTCTACGCTGTAGCGGTGAAAGCCACCGCCCAACTGGTCATAGATACCCCCTTCGGCCATGCGTTCCAGAGTCATTTCGGCCACAGCGAGGATTTCCGGATCAGCGGTGCGGGCGTACTGGCTCATAGCAAAGTCGAGGGTCATGGGTTGGGGAAACTTGGGCTGATCGCCAAAGCCGCCGTACTGGTCATCGAAGTATTGCAGCAATTTGCCGGTTGCTTCGTCCAGAATACGGCGGGTGGGTTCGCCGTCGAGAGCCACAACGCTTCCCGAACGGGCCAGGGCGGCGGTCAGCCGCTCGGCCTGACTTTCGATGTCGGCGCGTTTGTTGGCATAGGCGTCAGAGACGGCGATGAGCACCTGCGGGAAGCTGGGCATCCCATAGCGGGGTGCAGGCGGATAGTAGGTGCCGCCATAGAAAGGCTCTCCTGCCGGCGTCAGGAAGACGCTCATGGGCCAGCCGCCGCTGCCGGTCATGGCCTGCACCGCGTCCATATAGATAGCGTCCAGGTCCGGGCGCTCTTCCCGGTCCACTTTGATATTGACAAAGCGGCCATTCATCAGGGCCGCGGTCTGTTCGTCTTCAAAACTTTCCCGCTCCATCACGTGACACCAGTGGCAGGCGCTGTATCCTATACTGAGAAAGATGGGTCTGTCTTCAGTCTGGGCCAGGGCCAAGGCTTCCTCGCCCCAGGGAAACCAATCCACCGGGTTGTGGGCGTGCTGGAGCAGATAGGGTGAAGTCTCGTGGACCAGCCGGTTGGTGTAGGTCATTATCTCTTCCATTTCATTTGTCCTGCGCTTTAGAACGGTTATAGTATAGCATACGGTGGCGCAGCCACGATTTGTGTGCAGAAACGTGAAGAGGTAGAACGTGAGATCAGGTGACGACACCTCACGTTTCAGTTGGTTGGCCGACCGACTAACGCTTGTGCGTTCGTTCCTCGCTGGTACGGAGTAGTGCGTAGTACGTGAACTAACATCCCTACCAGTTCACGCACCACGTCTCACATCTCGCACTACCCGACCAGCCCGTATCGTCGAGACGACCTCCAAATCCCGCGATGCTCTCTCCTTCTCCCCTTCGCTGTCTGTGAACTCGAAATCGCCCTCTATCACCCGGAAAAGGGTGATGTCGGCTTCCCGCCCTGTGGCAAGTGAGCCGAGACGGTCGTCCCAGCCGATGAGTTGGGCCGGGGAAATTGTACTCAGCCGAATCACTTCGGCCAGAGAGAGGCCCAGATGGAGAAACTTTGCCATTGTCCGTCCCTGGCTGTAGACCGGGCCGTTGACACAGCCTTTGTGCAGGTCCGTGGAGATGGCGTGGAGGGGCAGACCCGCGTCCAGGGCGTGGCGGGCCGTCTCAAAGGCGAAGCTGGCCGAGCCGTGGCCGATGTCGAACTTCACCCCCCGCTCGGCCGCGGCCCACAGCGTGGGGATGGGCTTTTTGTCCCGGCCCAGAATGCCGCCGTGTTTGCCGTGCCAGCAGTGGGTGACAATATCGCCCTCCTCCAGCAGGTCCAGCACTTCGTCGATGAGGGGGGGCGCGTTGCCGATGTGGACCATCAGCCCCGTGCCAGAGAGCCGGGCGGCCTGACGGGCCAGTTTGACCGGTGTGATGCCCAGATTGCCGCAATGGGTCTGGCTGGCCAGGACTTTGATGCCCAGACAGCGGCCTGCGGCGGCTTCGGCTTCGGCCAGACGAATGGTTTTGCGCTGGGAGAAGTTGGCCCAATCCCCGTGTTTGGGTTTCAGGCGCGGGTTGATGGAGATATTGAGAAAGGCCAGGACACGGGTCTGGGCGGTGTCGATGACAGATTTTTTGAAGTCTGCCCAGGCCTCGGCGCCCGCGCTGCCCGCGTCCACAACCGTCGTGACGCCGGCAGCGATCCCCGCTTCCCCATCCGCGTCCAGGCCGCTGACGCTGCCGTCGGAGTAGACGTGGGCGTGGAGGTCGATCCAACCGGGGCTGGCGATGGAACCGGCGGCGTCGATGGTTTCGTCGGCGCTGGCGCTGGAGTAGTCACCGATCCCCGCGATGCGTCCATCAGCGATGGCGATGTCGGCGATGGCGTCCAACGCCTGGAAGGGGTCGAGTACCCGCGCCCCCCGGATGAGCAGGTCGAAGTGGGTGTCATTGTTGGGGGATGTTGGCATGGGTTGACCCTCCGCCGATGGGGTTAGGGATTGGAGATTGGGGTATTGTACTCGGCCCTGATGGGGGTGTCAAAGCGGTTTTGTGGTCATTTTTTGCCTGTTTGCCCTCCTTTTCCATTCGTGCTATGCTTTGCCCACTTCCCAACTGCGTCCAATACTAAGGACTCGTCAAGAAATAAGTTCCATCCGGTGCGTCGCACTGTCCACGAAATGACTCTAGTCCGCAACCTCATCTGGACAGTGCGGCGCACCAAAACGGGAAGTTATTCTTTGACAAGCCCTAAATAAGCGTCAAGAGATAAGTTACCGGTCTGATCCCGGGAATCGGCCAGGCGATGACGGGAAAGCCGAGAGATATTGGGGCCGACTCCCGGAATCGTCTCTGCGAAACCCCTACGTTATTTCTTGACAGCTACTAACTACCCCCGAAGGTATGCCGATGCAACCCACAAACCTGCTCTTTCTCTGTTCCGACGAGCACCAGGCCGCGGCCAGCGGCTGCTATGGCAACCCGATTGTGCAGACACCCCATCTGGACAGGCTGGCGGCCCGGGGCGCGCGTTTTGAGAATGCCTACACCAACTGCCCCATCTGCGTGCCCTGTCGCGGCTCCCTGGCAACCGGACGCTATGTCCACGACATCCGCCTGTGGGACAACGCCTTCCCCTACACCGGCAATCCACCAGCCTGGGGACATCGACTGCAAGCCCAGGGCTATCGGGTCGATTCCATCGGCAAACTCCACTACCGTAAGGCTGAGGACGATGACGGCTTCTCCGAGAAGATCGACGCCATGTACGTGGCCGAGGGCATCGGCGAGCTGATTAGCTGCATCCGGGAGAATCCGCCCCTGCGCAAAGGGCGTAACGGCATTCTGAACGCGGGGCCGGGGGAGTCGGCCTATCTGCGCTACGACGCCCGCATTGCAGACCGGGCGGAGCAGTGGCTGGCCGAGCACGCCCAGGACGAGAAGCCGTGGGTGCTCTTCGCCAGCTTTGTCAACCCCCATCCGCCTTTCACCGCGCCCCAGGAATGCTTCGATCTCTACCCGGTGGAGGAGATGCCCCTGCCTGTGGATTGGGAGGAGGGCGACTGGCCCCGTCACCCCGCGCTGGACCGGATGCGCCGCTACTTTGGCTGGGAAGAACCCTTCAGCGCCCAGGCGATCCGCCAGGCTACGGCCACCTACTACGCCCAGTGTACGTATGTGGACCGGAAGATCGGCCAGGTGTTGACGGCCCTGGAAGCGAATGGACTGGCCGATAACACCCGCATCATCTACACGTCGGATCACGGCGCGATGATGGGGGCGCGGGGGCTGTGGGGTAAATTCACCCTCTACGACCAGTCGTGCCGGGTTCCCCTGATTGTGGCGGGGGCGGATGTGCCGAGGGGGAAAGTCGTGGAGACGCCGGTCTCGTTGGTGGACTGCTTCCCCACAATTTTGGAAACCGTGGGCGCAACGCCCCACCCGGACGACGCAGAACTGCCTGGTGACTCCCTCTGGGAGATTGCCAGTGGACCGGCGCGGGAGCGGGTGGTCTTCAGCGAATACCACGCGGCTGGTTCGCTGCACGGGGCGTTTATGGTCTGTGACGGCCACACCAAACTCGTCCACTACCACAATGAACCGCCCCATCTCTTTGATCTGGACAGGGACCCCCAGGAACGGGTCAATCTGGCCGGTTCGCCTGCCCATCTGTCCCTGCGCCAGAAGATGGAAGCCCATCTGGCCGGACTGGTGGATGTGGACGGGGCGGACCGGCTGGCGAAGGCGGATCAGGCGGCCAAGCTGGTGGAGTGGGGCGGCGAGGAGGCTGTACTGCACCGGGGGTTGAGCAACTCGGCCATACCCGGCGAGAAACCGGTTTTTCATCAGATGAAGCGGTAGAGTCGGGGAAATTCGGTCATTTTTTGTCTGTTTGACGGCTGCTACGAGCCGTGTTATAGTCTGTGACTACAAAGCTTACCCCCGATATAATCTTGCATTTCTGCCATTTCCCTTTACTCGGATAATTTCACACACACCTTCGGTGTCACGGCTATTCATTTTTTGGAGAATGACCACAATGAGCACCAACGCGATGACAGAGAGCCGCGACTGGCGACCTCGCTGGGCCAGAAGTCTGCGTTTTAGGGAAGCTATTGCCGGATATTTGCTTTTGCTTCCCTGGTTGTTGGGGTTGGCTCTTTTTATCGTGGGGCCGATGGTGACCTCGGGCTACCTCAGCCTCACCCGCTACGATATGGTCAACCCTGCCCGATTCGTAGGCCTGAAGAATTTCATTACCATGTTCACGACGGATCGGCTCTTCTGGCCATCGATGATGTTGACCTTTAAGTACGCGGCTATCTTGGTGCCCTTTGCCCTTTTCGGTTCTCTGATGGCGGCTATTCTCCTCAACCAGGGATTGCAAGGGACCACTATCTTTCGCACCCTCTACTTCTTGCCCCATCTCACTCCCATTGTGGCTGCGGCGGTGCTCTGGGGTTGGATTTTTAACCCCGATGTGGGGCCTGTCAATCAGATGATTCGTACCATCACCAACAGCGCTGACGCTCCGGGCTGGTTTCGTGACCCACAATGGGCTATGACTGGGCTGATCATCATGGCCATGTGGGGCGCCATCGGCGGCAACACTATGCTGATCTTTCTGGCTGGGCTGCAAGGCGTGCCCCAAGAGCTCTACGAGGCCGCTGCCATTGATGGGGCCGGAACATTGGCAAAATTCCGCCACGTCACCCTGCCCATGCTCACCCCGACTATCTTCTTTAATATGGTGCTGGGTATCATTGGTGCCCTTAAAGTCTTTGCGGCCGCCTTCGTCGCCACCCAGGGTGGTCCTGCCTATGCCACTTGGTTTTATGCCCTGCACATCTACACCAACGCCTTCAAATATTTTGATATGGGCTATGCTTCGGCCCTGGCCTGGATATTTTTCTTCATTATGTTGTTCTTCACCTATATCCAGTTTTCCGCGTCCAGGCGTTGGGTGTTCTATGCAGGGGAGGTGAACTGATGGCCAACGAAGCGATCAGCAGTCGGCAAACCACTGGAATCAGTGTGCCCAGGGTGACATCAAGACGGCCCCGGATCAATATGGGGCGTATGATTCTTTATATCGTCGCGATTGTGACTTCAATTATTTTCATGCTGCCCTTTGTCTACACCATCCTTTCGTCTTTGAAATCGCCCGGTGAACTCTATCGATACCCGCCGGTTTGGCTGCCCGATACCCCTCATCCAGAGAACTACTTGACGGTCTTTGAACGGGTAGCGTTCGCTCGCTGGTTGCTCAACTCAGCCTGGATAGCTTCAGCGACGACCATTGGCTCTGTACTGTCGGCGGCAATCGTCGGTTATTCTTTTGCTCGCTTCCGCTATCCGGGACGCAATCTGCTCTTTATGATCACTATGAGCACCATGATGCTGCCCACTGAAGTCACTCTGATCCCGCTCTATCTGGCCTTCGCCAAACTGCACTGGCTGGACACCTACAAACCCCTGATCCTGCCCTCCTTCTTCGGCGGCGGTGCATTTCTGATCTTTCTGATGCGCCAGTTCTTTATGACTATCCCTATGGACTTGGACGAGGCGGCGCGTATCGACGGTGCCGGCTATCTTCGGGTCTTCTGGCAAATTTTGCTGCCGCTCTCCGTCCCGGTTCTGGCTACGGGCGCGGTTCTCACCTTCATGGGTCATTGGAACGACTTCATGTATCCGTTTATCTTTCTCAACACGAAGATCAAGTTCACCGTGGCGGTGGGCATCCGTTTCTTCCAGGCCACGGCCGGGGTGGACGTCGGTGAGCCGGTGGAGCATCTGCTCATGGCCGCTGGCATTCTGATGACCGCACCAATCATCGTGCTATTTTTCGTGTCCCAGCGCTACTTTGTGCGGGGAGTCGTCATGTCGGGTATCAAGGGGTAAACAGGAGGGCCCCCAATCACTGCCTTCGTATTCACATCGGCTTCTAGCCATCCAAGGAGGAACCATCTCATGCAGTCAGAACAGAAATTCACCCGTCGTCGTTTTCTGTCCGGCGTCCTCGCCACCGCAGGCGTAGCCGCCCTGGCCGCCTGTGCGCCGCCAGCCGCGCCCCAGGCCGCTACCAGTAGCACCGGTGCCAGCTCTGAAGCCGCCGCGGCCCCGGCTGCTGAGCCTGTCACCGTGCTTTTCCATTCCCGTCTAGGCTCCCATGCCACCTGGCACATCTCACGCATCCCCCTTTTCGAAGAGCAGAATCCTGGCATCAAATTGGAGATCGACGAGCTTGCCGGCAATGAAATGTATGTCAAAATCTACGCCATGGCTGCCTCCGGCACCGTCGGTGACGTAGTTTGGACATACCTGGACAACCCGCCGGAACACAGTGCCAAGGGTGTCATGACACCCTTGGACGACATCATCGCCGCTAAGGGTTTCGACACCTCCGTCTTTTGGCCGAACCTGATAGAGGCACTGACCTTGAACGGTCAGCTGATGGCGATCCCAAATCACGCCCACTTCGGCACAGTCGCCTATTACTACAACAAAACTATGTTTGAGGATGCTGGTCTCGGTATCCCCGACGCCACCTGGACTACGGCAGATTGGGTGGATGCCGGGAAGGCGCTGACCCAAGAGCCAGAGGTATGGGGTTTCCGGACCAATGGTGGGGGTATTGAGCACATGGCTTCCTATCTGCGCACGTTTGGCGGCGATGTTTATAGCCCCGACGGCACCAAGTGTCTGATCGCAGAAGAGAATTCGGTAGCTGGCCTCAGGTGGCTTTATGACCTTATGTACACTGATAAGGTTGACCCCTGCATCTGTGGCACTGATATCCCCAATAACTTCATTGCTGGCAAGGTGGGTGCCTACAACTGGACCCCGGGCTTTGCGGCCAACTTCTACGCTATGCCCAAGGACGACTGGACCTTCGAGTGGGATGTCGCTGTCGCTCCTCTCGGCCCCACCGGTCTGCGTGGTTCCCAGGTTTCGGGCGCAGGTTTCTGCATCACCAAGAATTCCAAACACCCAAGCGAGGCCTTCCAGGTGCTGGACTTCTACTCTACCAAGGATGACGGTATCGAGCATGTCTTCGGTGGCGCCGGTAGCCCGGGCGGCCGCTGGGATGTGTGGGAGAGCGATCGACTTGGCGAGATCAGCACCATCTACAAAAATACCATCGCTGCCTACCCCGAGGGACCCAAGCCCTGGTATCGGGCGGCCAACGGCCGAGTAGGCGAATTTATCGACACTATGAACAACAATTTGGCGGCCATCTGGACCGGTGCTGTTGGCTTTGATGAGGGCGTGCAAACTACCTACGAACTCTGTCAGGAAGTGCTTGATAAGGAATCTCTGCTTTAGATCTGCTGTAGGTGCAGACCGGTAGCCTGTTCCGTCAATGACTGAAAATGGGGACGCACATGGTTTCTGACCGTCAATCGGGGCATTCTGCATCCCAGGCAACTCCAACCTTCCATCCGAGACATTGGCTGAGGACGCATCGCTGGTCCATGAACTGGCACAGGAAGCGCCCAACAAAGACTTCCTGACAGAAGCGGCGGAGTCAAGTTGTACAGAAAGAGTAGAGATACGCCCTTGGCGTATCTCTACTCTTTCTAGGGGATATTAGCAACGGGAAAGCTATATCAGAACGCCAGATACGGCTCCGATCCAATCGGCGTATACTCTGCCGGGGGATACTTTGCCAGCACCACCTCGTCCAGCTCCGTGCCCCAGCCGGGACCCGCGGGGGGTGTGCCGTAGCCGTCTTCGATAATCAGCGGATTGGTCAGCACTTCCTGATAGTAGGGCAGGGAGTTGAGGAAAAGCTCCTGGCGGTGGACGTTGGGGATGCTCATATCGAGATGCAGGCTGGCGATTGTCGAGATGGGGCCGTTGGAGTTGTGGGGGGCCAGGGTGACGTAATAGGCGTCGGCCATAGCCGCAATCTTTTTGAGTTCGGACATTCCACCGGCGTGGCAGATGTCGGGCTGGATGATTTTGACCGCGTTCTGCTCCAACAGGGCGCGGAATTCCCAGCGGTTGTAGAGTTGCTCGCCGGTGGCCACGGGAATGCGCGTGGAGCGGGCAAACCCGGCCATTGCCTTGGCGTTGTCGTAGAGGATCGGCTCCTCCAGCCAGGCGATGTCCAGGGGTTCCAGCAGGGGCGTAACCCGGCTGGTGCTCCACGGGTTGAGCCGGGCACGCACGTCGATGGCGATTTCGATGTCCGGCCCCACAGCCTCGCGCACCGCCTTCACCAGCCCGATGCCCCGGTTGATACGCTCCTGGGTGATCACCTGTGCGCCATTGAAGGGGTAGATTTTCAGACAGCGGAAGCCCCGCTCCACCACAATTTTGGCCGACGACGCGTACCACTCTCGCTCGCCCTCTGCCCCGCCCTGGGGACCGTGCGCGCTGGGCCTCGGGCCGACAAACCAGCCGTTGGCGTACAGCGGAACCCGATCCCGCACCTTCCCCCCCACCAGTTCATAGACCGGCACACCCAACGCCTTGCCTTTGATGTCCCACAGGGCCAGGTCGATGGCGCTGATGGCGCTCATCGTCACCGCGCCGCCACTCCAGGTGGTGCGCCGGAAGAGGGAGGTCCAGATGTGTTCGATCTGAAAGGGGTCCTGCCCCCGCAGCCAGAGACCAAAGGCTTCGATCTCCGCGGTCAGGGCTGCGTCTTTGTATTGCAGGCTGCCTTCGCCGATGCCGGTGATGCCGGCGTCGGTATGCACCCGCACAAAGAGCCAGTTGTTGCTCGGCTCCGCGTTGGCCTGCATACGGATTACTTCGATGTCGGTGATTTTCATCGCTCTGTTGGCCTTTCGATGGAATGGGTTCTGTCAGGAGTTGCCAGATAGGGCACATCGATTGTACAACTATTCCGTGGGATTTACGATTCAAACCTTCTCAGACAACCCGACGGAGCCGGCAATGTCAACCCTCGATCTCTTTCGTCTGAACGGAAAAACAGCACTGGTCACCGGCTGCAAGCGGGGCATCGGCAAAGGGATGGCCCTGGCCCTGGCCGAAGCTGGCGCAAACATCATCGGCGTCAGCGCCAGCCTGGAAACGACCGGCAGTGCGGTCGGGCAGGAGGTGACTGCCCTGGGCCGCGCCTTCCGGGGCTATGCCTGCGACTTCGGCGACCGGGCCAGCCTCTACGAATTTATCGGCCAGGTGCAGGCCAATCACCCGGTCATCGACATTCTGATCAACAACGCGGGGACAATCCTGCGCAAGCCCGCGCTGGAACATCCGGACGAATACTGGGATCGGGTGATGGAAGTTAATCTGAGTAGCCAGTTTGTGCTGAGCCGGGAGATTGGCAAGGGGATGGTGGCGCGAGGCAGGGGCAAAATTATCTTCACCGCCTCCCTGCTCACCTATCAGGGCGGGATTACCGTGCCCGGCTATGCGGCCAGTAAAGGGGGTATCGGCCAGTTGACAAAGGCCCTGGCCAACGAATGGGCGGGCAAAGGGGTGCAGGTCAACGCCATCGCGCCGGGCTATGTGCGCACAGACAATACGCAGGCATTGCAGGACAATCCAGAGCGCTACAACGCCATCCTGGAACGCATCCCCGCCGGGCGCTGGGGCGAAGTGGAGGATTTCAAAGGGCCGGTGCTGTTTCTTGCGTCGGCTGCGTCCGATTGGGTGAATGGGGAGATTCTGACGGTGGATGGGGGGTGGATGGGGCGGTAGTGAGGGCGACAGTATTACTCCGGAATCCAGTTTGTGAGTAACCAGTTTCGTCGCGCCTTAACCAGCAAATGGCGATTCAATTGCAAGGCCTGAACCGTAGCGCGTCCAATGGGTGTTGTGCCAATAATTTCGGTGAAGTCAGCATTCCATTGAAAATGATCCGGCCATTCCTGGGTCCGAGGGTTGAAAATGCGTACCAGTTCACCCGATGAATCATCCTTTGCGTGGGTCTGTGCTGCTTTGTGCTGATTGCATCGGTGACAAATTCTCCACAGGTTTTCGCGTGTATTCGAGCCACCAGCAGCTAACGGTACAATGTGATCGAACTCGAGTGGCGCACCCGTCAGCACTTCGACTGAGCGACAATACCCACACCGATCACCCGCATCTGCAATCACACCAGCACGCAGCGCCGCGGAAAAATACGAACGGTCCATAGCAACCCTACTCGAGCTCATCCAGTGATGGCAGCTTATGCCCCCGGCTATGGAGAAGTGCAAAAGCCTGAGATTTGCGCACCATCAAATAATCGGCATCCTTTCCCAGCGATTCCAACATCTCTCGTCCTTCAACGGTCAGACTATTCGTTCGATTTCGCTCAATCAGAACTTCATACAGCGCAAGCTTGTCCTCGTTCATTTTGCTGTTGGCAATCGGCCAAAGAGCCTCGTCGGACAGGGCTGCCATTGCCCGCAGATCTGCTTGTAGATCAGCCGGAAGGTCGTCCTCCACTGGCGGCGGTGACTGGCGAAAGAGGGTCTCCAGCACATAATCGTCCACTGTGCGCTGGATGGCCTGGGCCTGGACCTCAAAATGTCTGTAGAGCGTATCGGGTATTGTAAGGGTCAGCGTTCGGGTGGACATAGCATTTTCCTGTGTGTTCGACCTGACAAGCCGCTAGAGTTACCCAAGTATAGCATACTGGCTGTCTAAGCGCGCTCCAACTGCACCCGGACCCCGCTGGAGACCCGCCCAAACTGGGTCGCATCCCCCTCAACCTTCCCCAGCACATTGACCGGGCTGGCCGCCATCGGCTGCTGCCCACGGCTGGCGGGTGTGGGTCCCCAGAAGATGCAGAAGGCGTTGCCCGGCGGCCAGAAGGCGATTGTGCCCACCTCCACCTCCGCCCGCGCATCCGGTTTCTCGTCCGCGTCTACAGGGATGGAAAAGTAGATTTCATCGCCCCAGCGGTTAGCCCGCCCGTCGATGGGCAGGGCATCCCAGAGCAATTGTGCGATAGGGCTGTCGGCCAGTTCGGCCGTGGCGGTTACGTTTCCGGCGCTGATGCGTAGGGTGGGCATTGGAGTTCTCCTTGCGGGGTTTGGGGCAGACAGTCACTTCTTTGCCATTATAACCATTCGGCCACACATTGCAATCTGCCCCGTTTTGTGTCACTATACACCTGTGACACAACCCAATCATCCAATTCCCTTCCCCAAAAGGAGTCCCCAATGAATCACGTACTTCTTGGCCGCACAGGCGTGCGCGTCTCCGAACTCTGCTTTGGCACAATGACCTTTGGCGGTCCGGCGGACGAAGCCGAATCCCAACGGATGTTCAACCGCTGTCTGGATGTGGGCATCAATTTTTTTGACTGCGCCAATGTCTACAACGGCGGCGTCTCGGAGGAGATTCTGGGGCGGCTGATGGCGGGCAAGCGGGACGAGCTGGTGATTACATCGAAGGTCTACGGCAATATGAGCGGCAAGCTCAACGGAGGCGGGCTGAGCCGGCGGCATATTGTGCGGGCGGTGGAGGATAGTCTGCGCCGTCTGGACACAGACCGGCTCGACCTCTACTTTGTGCATCAGACGGACAACGACACCCCCGTCGAAGAGACCGTGCGCGCCCTGGACGATCTGGTGAGCGCGGGCAAAATCCTCTATCCCGCGGTGAGCAACTGGGCCAGTTGGAAGATTATGAAGGCCCTGGGCATCGCCGAGCGGGAGATGCTCTCCCGTTTCGAGTGCATCCAGCCGATGTACAATCTGGTCAAACGCCAGGTGGAGGTGGAAGTGTTGCCCCTGGCGCTCTCCGAGCAGATGGGCGTCATCCCCTACAGCCCGCTGGGTGGGGGGCTGCTCACAGGCAAGTACGGGCGCAAGGATCGCCCGGATGTGGGGCGGCTGATGGAAAACCCGATGTACGGTCGGCGTTACAGTCTGGACTGGTACTACGACACTGCCGAGGATTTCACCACCTATGCCCGGGGCAAAGGCTATCACCCGGTGAGCCTGGCTGTGGCCTGGGTGTTGTCCAATCCCGCCGTTACCGCGCCGATTATCGGCGCCCGCACTGTGGAGCAGTTGGCGCCATCGCTGGAGGCTGTGAATATCCCGATGACGCCGGAGATGCACGCCGAGATCAGCGCCCTTTCCCCCACCCCGCCCCCGGCCACGGACCGGCTGGAGGAGCAGGTGAAGTAGGTTTTTAGGTAACTGCGCACCCCCACCCAACCTCCCCCACAGTGGGGGAGGAGTCGATCCATTTCCCTTCCTGGAACGGCGAAGCCACAAGCCAAAAACGAATGTGGCCCGTAGTGCGTGAACTGGTAGGGATGTTAGTTCACGCACTACGCACCACCTGTCAGGCCGAACAACCAACGCTACTGCCATCGATCTTGCGCTGGTATGCCATACGGCGGCGCAGCCACGATTTGTGTGTGAAGACGTGAAGACGTGAAGACGTGAAACGTGAGGTGTCGTCACGTGATCTCACGTTTCACGTCTTCACGTTTCCGATGGCTGGCCGACTAACTAATCCATCTACAGTAACTCCTGTGCTGGTCCGCATTTGGGAACGATCAATTCTTCACGCCCGCCATCTCCGGCGCGGCCCCCAAAATGTCTGTCACCGACTCCTCTGCATTCATCTGCTGCATCTCCAGCACGTGGGCGTAGTAGCCGCCTGCCTCGGCCAGTTCGTCGTGGGTGCCCATCTCCACAATCTCCCCTTCCCGCAGAACCACAATGCGGTCGGCCCGCTGGGCCGTGGCCAGCCGGTGGGCCACCAGAATCGTTGTGCGCCCCTGCATCACTTCGCTGATGGCCGCCTGGAGCAGCCGTTCGGTCTGGGCGTCCACCGCGGACATTGAATCATCCAGAATGAGGATGCGCGGGTCCAGGAGCATAGCCCGGGCAATCGCCACCCGCTGGCGTTGACCACCGGACAGCCCCACGCCCCGTTCGCCGATGTGGGTGTTGTAGCCTTCGGCCATCTCCAGGATAAAGTCGTGGGCCTGGGCCAGCCGGGCCACCCGTTCGATATCGGACTGGGTGGCGTCCGGGCGGCCAAAGGAGATGTTCTCGGCAATCGTAGCGCTGAAGAGCAGCGTGTCCTGGGCCACCATCCCGATCTGTCGGCGCAACCCCTGCAAATCCATCTCGCGTATGTCGATCCCGTCGATTAGCACCTGGCCGCTGCTGGGGTCGTAGAACCGTCCGATCAGATGAATGAGTGTGCTCTTGCCGCTGCCGGTTGCCCCCACCACAGCCAGGGATGAACCCGCTGGGATATGCAGATTTACATCCTTCAGCGTTTTGGCGATGGAGGTGGGATAGCTGAAATTGACCCCCCGGTACTCGACGCTGCCCTGAATGGTGTGGTGTTGGGCTGTTTCCGCACCCTCTGGGGAATGGATGGCGACCTCCTCATCCATCAGTTCAAAGATGCGCACCGCGGCCGTGGCCGTCTGGCTGAAGCTGTTGAGTTGGGTTCCCAGGGCATTGACCGCACCCATCAGCAACAGGCTCAGACTGAGGATCGCCACCAGCGTGCCCAGGCTGATTTCGCCATCCATCACCTGATAGCCGCCTATCCAAATCAGCCCTAGCTGCATAAAACGGGGCAGGCTGCCGATGAGCGCCCAGCGTTTGGACCAGGCATCGCTGATACCCAGGCTGCCCATACGCACGGCCTGCTGCACCTCCTCAAACTTGCCTCTCGCCTGATCCTCCTGGGCGAAGGATTTCACCACTTTGATACCGCTCAGACTGTCCTGCAGGGTGGCGGACATTTTGGCAATGCGTTCGTGCTGCTGCTGCCAGGGCTGGGTGAGCACCTGGTGCGCGTAGTACATTCCCAGGCCGGAGATGAGCACGGGAAGGATGGCGATGGCCGCCAGCAACGGGTCTTGCTGGTAGAAGACAATGCCAGAGAGGACAATTGTAAAGATGTGGCTGGTGGACTCGACCAGAATCTGGGAGAGGAAGATGCGGGTGCTTTCCACATCGCTGCTCACCCGGCTCATCAGCCGTCCGGTCTGCTCTTTGTCATAGAAACTGTAGGGAAGCGAGAGGAGCTTGCGGTAGAGCGCGGCCCGCACATCGGTCATCACCAACTGGCCCAGCTTGTTCTGGCCGAAAGAATAGAACCAGGTGGCCGCGGATCGCCCACCCATCACCGCCAGGAGCAGGCCCAGATAGGGCAGAAGCAGATCCATTTTCTGCTCGCCAATTACCTGGTCCACAATCGCTTTGATAACCAAAGGGGCCACTGTGAGCATAGCCGAGAGGAAGAGATTGACAGCCATCAGTACAAGCAGAAGTTTACGGTGGGGCTTGAGAAAACCAAAGAGCCTGCGCATAGATTCAGGACCATTCGTTGGGGGGAACGATTCTCAGCAATCCGCAGTCGCCAGTCCAAAGTCATAAGCCAACGCTGGGCGTATTGGGATCGACTGATTATAGCCGCAGGTCAGACCCGTGGTCCGACCTGCATCGAGGATCATACCCGGAGAAGGGGAAAGTGACAAGTGCATTGTGCGTCGGAGAACTTCACGCGGGAAGAAAAGCCCCCGGCACTTGTCTGGGAATCCGGCGAGAAATTCATTAACTTTCCTTATCCGGGTAAACTGCTATAATAGATCAATCGATCCCTGTTCCTTTACCCGAAAGATCACATCTTCCCATGCGTATCACCGAAATTCGTACAATCATCAGTTGGGCCGGCCTGCGCAATTGGGTCTTTGTCCAGGTGCGCACAGACACGGACCTCTACGGCTGGGGCGAGGGCACCCTGGAAGGTAAGGAGCGCACGGTGGAGCAGGCCATCCACACCCTCTCCGAGACACTCATCGGCCAGGACCCCCTGGCTGTGGAACATCTCTGGCAGGTACTCTACCGTCACGGCTTCTGGCGGGGCGGGGTGGTGCTCAACTCCGCCCTGGCCGCTCTGGACCAGGCCCTGTGGGATTTGCGCGGCAAGGCCTGGGGCGTGCCCGTCTACGCTCTGCTGGGCGGGCCGACCCGCCAGCACCTGCGGGTCTATACCCACGTGGGCATCTACCAGCCCGAACTGATGATCGAAGACGCCCTGCGCGATGTGGAAGACGGCTATACGGCGATGAAGACCGGGGCCTGGGCCGGGGATTCCCGTCTGCCTGAGGCCGATCGCATCGCCGCCTTTGCCCAGCGCATCGGCCAACTGCGCCAGGCGGTCGGCCCCAAAATCGATCTGATGGTGGACGATCACGGGCGGGGGCGGCCCTCCAGCGGCGTGCGGCTGATGCAGGCGTTAGAACCCTTCGACCTCTTCTTTCTGGAAGAGCCGACCCAGCCCGACGATGTGGAGGGGCTGGCCCGGGTGCGCGCCGCCAACCCTAAAATGGACCTGGCGACCGGCGAACGGCTCTACTCCAAATGGGACTTCCGCTCGTTGCTGGAACAGCGGCTGGTCGATGTGATCCAGCCCGACCTCTGCCACGCGGGGGGCATCAGCGAATGTAAAAAAATTGCGGCTATGGCCGAAGCCTATTACGTGAACGTCGCGCCCCACAACCCCCAAGGGCCAGTCGCCACCGCGGCCGCGGCCCATCTGAGTATGGCGATCCCCAACTTCCACATTCTGGAGTTTGTGCGCAGCGAACCCTACCGGGAGCAGGCCCTAACCGAACCCTGGGTAGTCGAGAAGGGCAATCTGCTCGTCCCCGACCTGCCCGGCCTGGGCGTTGACCTGAATGTGGACCGCCTGCAAGCCAGCACGCCCCGGCTCTCCCGCATCCCCCGGGGCGCCTTCGCCGCCGACGGCAGTGTCTTTGATGTATAATCGCTGAGAATTAAGACTAGCGCCGGTTGAGCGGTGTCCTGAGTTCATCGAAGGGTAGGCGGGTGCAGTTTCCCGCCGTATCGAAACCAAGCGGGTCGACACGAAATGGTTCGTAGACCCGCTCGCTCTGGTTTCGATACGCCTCGAAGACTCGGCTACTCAACCGGCGCTCACTTATCCGATCTGTATAAAGGAGAAAATTATGTCCAGAAAAGTACACGTTTTGGTTGACATCCGCGCCCTCGTAGGCGAGGGCGCACTGTGGGACGAGCAGGCCCAGGTGCTCTATTGGGTGGACATCCTGTCCAGCGCACTGTACGTTTATAACCCGGCCACGGGCGAGAACCGCAGCTATGACATCGGCCAGCACGTGGGGACGGTTGTCCTGCGCGATTCGGGCGGGGTGATGCTGGCCCTGGCCAACGGCTTTGCCGAATACGATTTGGCGAGTGGCAAGCTGACGATCCTCAGCGACCCGGAGAGCCATCTGCCCGGCAACCGCTTCAACGACGGTAAGTGCGATCCGGGTGGGCGCTTTTGGGCGGGCACAATGGCCTATAAAAACCAGTCCACCCAGGGCAGCCTTTATCGGATGGACGCGGATTACTCGGTGCATAAAATGTTGGGGGATATCGGCATCTCCAACGGCATTGTGTGGAGCCACGACAAAGCGACGATGTACTATATCGACTCCATCGCCTACAGCGTGCGCGCCTTCGACTACGACAACGCCAGCGGCGACATCGCCAACGAGCGGGTGGCGGTCTCTGTGCCCCGGGAGATGAGCGTGCCCGACGGGATGGCGATTGACGCGCAGGGGATGCTCTGGGTGGCCCATTACGGCGCTGGCTGTGTGCGCTGCTGGAATCCCCACACAGGCCAGTTGTTGGACCAGATCGACCTGCCTGCCAAACAGATCACCTCCTGCGCCTTTGGCGGCGAGAATCTGGACACCCTTTTCATCACCAGCGCGGCCCAACAGTTGGACGCCGGGGCCCTGGCCCAGCAGCCCCTGGCCGGCTCTCTCTTCTCGGTGAAACCGGGGGTAACCGGTGCGCTGACCTATCGCTTTGCCGGTTGACGCCCAGCCGCCTATCCGAATTATCTCTGTAATTTCGTAATCGCTCACCCCCACCCAACCTCCCCCACAGTAGAGGAGGAGTCGATCCGGTTCCCTGCCTGGAATGGGGAGGGGTAGGGTGGGGTGGCTGAACAATGACATAATTTCTTGCGGATCGATTTTCGTTCCCCGCCTCTGTCTGGAGAAAAAGATGAGTAACTCCCTTGCTGGCAAGCGTGTCGTTGTCACCGGCGGCAGCGGCTTTTTGGGCCGTCGGGTTGTCAAACGGCTGGAAAGCAGTGGCTGCGCAGAAATTTTTGTCCCCCGCAGCGCAGAATACGACCTGCGCCGTCTGGATGCGGTGGAGCAGCTCTACGCCGACGCCCGCCCGGATGTGGTGATCCATATGGCGGCCCGGGTGGGCGGCATCGGCGCCAACCGGGAAAAACCCGGCGAATTTTTCTATGACAACCTGCTGATGGGCGTCTATACAATGGAGATTGGCCGCCAGCGGGCCATCGAAAAGTTTGTCTCCATCGGCACTGTCTGCGCCTATCCCAAATTTACCCCCGTGCCCTTCCGGGAGGACGACCTCTGGCTGGGCTACCCGGAGGAGACCAACGCCCCTTACGGCCTGGCCAAAAAGATGCTGCTGGTCCAGGGCCAGGCCTACCGGGAGCAGTACGGCTACAACGCTATCTACCTGTTGCCCACCAATCTCTACGGCCCGGGGGACAACTTCGATCCGGCCTCGTCCCACGTCATCCCCGCACTGATCAAAAAGTGCTGCGACGCCATCGAGCGGGGTGACGAAAGCATCTCCGTCTGGGGCACGGGCAGGGCATCCCGGGAATTTCTCTATGTGGACGACGCCGCCGAAGGGATCGTCCTGGCCGCGCAGCGGTACAACAGCCCCGAACCCGTAAATCTGGGCGCACAGCGCGAAGTGCGGATTGCGGAGCTGGTCCCGCTTGTGGCCGAATTGACCGGCTTCCAGGGGCGCATCGAATGGGATAGCGCCAAACCGGACGGCCAGCCCCGCCGCAGCCTGGACACCAACCGGGCACGGGACGCCTTTGGCTTTGTGGCCTGCACAGATTTCCGGGTGGGTCTCCAGCGCACCATTGAATGGTATCGGGAGACCCGAGGCTAGGAGGCTCTCTGTGACACACAGCCGCCCACCCCGCCCAGCATCCCCAACAGGGCCGTTGCGGGTTGTGTTGGCCCTGGGGCTGGCAGCCGGCGTCATCGCCCTGGCTGCTTTTGGCATCTACCTGCTCTTGGCCGGGTCCAGCCCTATCACTGGCTTCGTCCGACCCCAAACGGATGGGGAGCCAATTCTTGTGGTGGTCCCGGCCACGCCAGCCCCTTCTGTGGCTGGCGTGGCGACCCATACACCGACGCCGGTGGGGCCGCCACCCACGGCCACAAAAAGCCGCCCCACCCCTAGCCCCACATCCACGCAAACCCCGCCCCCCGCAGATGTGCGGGCCATTGTCAACGCCGAGCTGGTCAACATCCGCAGCGGACCTGGCACAGATTTTGGGGTGGTGGGGCAGGTCGCATTGGGTCAGCCCTTTCGGGCAGTGGGCCGCACAGCCCAAAACGACTGGCTGGAAATCTGCTGCCCCCTTCCATCCGAGCAGGCCGCCTGGGTCAGTGCTGAGTTTATGGCGCTGCTGGGCGCAGTGGATGCCATCCCCGTCATTGCCCTGCCGCCCACGCCCATCACCAGCGCGCTGCCGCCTCTTGCCCAGCCCGCCGGAGAACCAGCCACTGGAATCTCTGTGCTGGGCAAGGGGTTGCCCGCTCCCGGTGGCTTTGCCGCTCCCGGTGACATCAACCCACTGACCGGCTTCCCCCTCTCCCCAGAACGGCGCAATCGGCGACCGCTGATCGTCTGCCTGAACAACGATTTTGCGGCCCGCCCCCAGTTCGGCACGGATCGGGCGGATGTGGTCTACGAGTATCTGATGGAAGGCTACAGCATTACCCGTTTCAGCGGGGTCTACTACGGCGACAGCAGCGAGCAGATCGGCCCTGTGCGCAGCGCGCGATTGATCAATCTTTCATTGGGTGCCCTCTACGACGCAGGTTTGGCCTGTTCGGGGGCCAGCGATCCGGTGCGTTTTGCCCTGAAAAATGATGCCCCCTTTCCCTATTTGGACATAGACCTGGACGATCCCTCCAATAGCCGATACACAACCAGCATCGGCAGCGATTATCGCACCCGGCTGCGCACCAGCAGCGGGGGGCTGCGGCGTTGGTTGGCCGACTGGGGAATGGAAAGGCCGCCTTCTCTGCGGGGATTCACCTTTGGCGATCTGCCCGCCGGTGGCGCACCCGCGGCCACAATCAGCATCCCCTACCCCCAAGTGACGGGCAGCCAGGTAGCCTATCGCTACGATGCGGGCAGCGGGCGCTATCTGCGCTTTTTGGGCGGGCAGCCCCATCTGGACGGCAACAGCGGCGTGCAATTGGCCCTGGACACAGTGCTTGTCCAATATGTGCCCCACCAGCCTACGGAGATTGTGGAAGATAGCCTGGGCAGCAAGAGCATTCAGATCAATCTCTTTGGCAGCGGCAAGGCGCTGCTCTTTCGCAATGGGGTGGGTTTTGAGGGAACGTGGCAAAGTACAAGCCGGGGTGATATGCCCCGCTTTTTCAACAGCCAGGGAGAGGAGATTCCCCTGAAGCCGGGTAAGAGTTGGATCAGTGTTGTTCCGCTCACCTATGCGGTGGCGTATCAGTGAGTTAAGCTATTCTTCTGTGGTACCTGTTCAGCCACCCCACCCTACCCCTCCCCATTCTAGGGAGAGAACTGGATCGACT
>JAHDWH010000102.1 GCA_023384455.1 Caldilineaceae bacterium
ATTCAATTGTAAAGATGTTTTCTTCCCGTCTAGCAGTTTGTCGGAGAAAGGATTGCATTTGGAGATGATTTGGATAAAATGAAGGGTGCCAAAGGTAGCAAATAAGGGAACAAGAAAACAGAAAGAGAAGAGGGTAAAATGGCCCGTAAATTCATAGATGTCGACTACGAAGCCACGCTGGAAATGTGAGTACGGATAGGTGATGTTTTACCAGCCACCCATCTGGCCCGGTTCATAGTAGGAATCATTGAGCGGTTGGACATGAGCAGTTTCTATGCCGACTATAGTGAGCAGGGAGCGCCAGCCTATGCGCCAGAAATGTTGTTGGGGATAATCGTGTACGGATACAGCACAGGAGTGTTCAGTTCCCGACAAATGGAAAAGGCAACCTGCGAATCGCTGCCCTTCATCTATATAGCAGGCGGACTGCATCCAGATCATGACACCATCAACACATTTCGGGGTCGATTTCTGACCGAAATCGAGGAAATCTTTGTGCAAGTGCTACTCATGGCTCAGGCGACGGGTCTCCTGCAATTGGGCAATATCAGTCTGGACGGCAGCAAGATTCATGCGGATGCCTCCAAAAGTCAGGCGCTCAGCTATGCCAGAGCACTGGAACTGGAGGCCTACCTGGGCAAGGAAGTGGCCGCACTGATGGCCCTGGCTGCCGACTGTGAACAGGGCAAGTGGCCGGAAGGCTTTGACCCAGAACATGAAATCCGTCTGCGTCAAGAGCACCTGGCTGGTCTGGACCAGGCCAAAGCCGTGCTGGAAGAACGGGCCAAAGTGCGTTACGCAGAGGAAATGGCGGTATATGAGGCCAAAATGGCTGAACGCCGTGCCAAAACCGAGCGTACTGTGGATGCCATTGCGCCTCAACTGGGCAGGCCATCGACTGCGGCTTTGGACAATGGCTATTTCAGCGCAGACAACATCGCCGGTCTGCTCTCTCGAGGCATCACTCCCTACATCGCCACAGGCCGAGAACCCCATCATGCCAGTTGGACCGACTTCTTTGAAGCCAACCCCCAACCACCTGCCGACGCTTCTGCCAAGGTCAAAATGGCCTACCAACTCAAGACAGAGGTCGGTCACGCCATTTATCGTCTGCGCAAGTCCACTGTGGAGCCGGTGATTGGCATCATCAAGGAGGTGCTGGGCTTCCGTCAGTTCTCTTTGCGTGGACAGGTCAAAGCCGCTGGCGAATGGATGCTGGTCTGTCTCGCTTTCAATCTCAAACGCTTGCACGTGTTGGGCCTATAACCCGCCGGGGTCTCTGCGCGCCCTCAAGCGGGCAAGACCCTTGAAAAACGCCTGTTTTTCTTGCAAAATTACCAAATTATGACAACTTGAATACGAAATCAATGACAAAATGACATAATTCCAACAAAAATTTGCCTGATCTTAGCCTTTCTCCGACAGGCTGCTAGTGCATCATCCAGTCTTAATTTTCGGGTTAATACCTGACTGAAATACCCGAAGTTTTAGTGCAGATGATGCACTAGACCACAGCGAACTCTTTTCCACGGCAGCCACCCTTTCCGGCGACTTCCTGATGACCTATGACAATGCACCAGATGTGGAAGCAATGGCCCGTCAACACGACTTCGACTGCGCATCTGTAGCTATGAAAAACACCCATCACGCGCAGATGACGGAGTTGCTGATCGGTCCCAATCTGGCGTGGCTTCGATAATAGCCGTGACTGCCTATCCATAATTGAGCGTCTCAACACCAGATAAAAACAAAACGCGTTGTGCTACTCCTCCCCCAAATACGCCTTCCGCACTTGCTCATTTGTCTGCAATTCCTTCGCATCCCCGCCCAGGACAATCTCCCCGGTCTGCAACACATAGCCCCGATGCGCCACCTGCAGGGCCATCAGCGCGTTCTGCTCCACCAGCAGAATCGTCATCCCCTGGCGGTTGATATTCGCCACCGTCTCGAAGATCAACTCCACCAGCATCGGCGCAAGACCCATCGACGGCTCGTCCAGCAACAGCAGGCGGGGGCGGGCCATCAGGGCCCGGCCGATGGCGAGCATCTGCTGCTCACCGCCGGAGAGGGTGCCCCCCTGCTGGTTGACCCGCTCCTTCAGCCGGGGGAAGAGGGAGAAGGCGTACTCCCGATCGTCCTGGATGCCGTCGCTGTCTTTGCGGCTGAAGGCGCCCATCTCCAGATTTTCGGCGACGGTCAGTTTGGGAAATATCCAGCGCCCTTCCGGGGCCTGTCCCACCCCCAGCCCGGCCACCTGGTGCGCAGGCAGACCGCCGATGGACTGTCCTTCCAGTGTCACAGTCCCCCGCCGGGGGTGCAGCAGCCCGGAGATCGTGCGGATGGTCGTACTCTTGCCCGCGCCGTTGGAGCCGATGAGGGTGACGATCTCCCCCTGGTCCACATGCAGAGAGACCCCCTTCAGCGCGTGGATGTGGCCGTAGAAAGAGTGGACGTTTTGGAGTTCGAGCATATGAGAAGACATAGAGGAGTACCTGTGCTGTCTGGTTTCCAATTGAACTTTGTGGTGCGTTGTGCGTGGTGCGTGGACCAGTAGTGTGAATGATAGATCGCCGGGCAATTTGTTGTGGATAGACCGCAAATGATTCGGTTGACTCGATCCGTTTAAAACCGCTTGACGCATCACGCACTACCCCTCCGTCGCCGCTTTCCCCAAATAAGCCTCAATCACCCGGGGATTCTTCTGAATCTCCTTCGGTGCGCCTTCGGCGATCTTCTGCCCATATTCCAGAACGTGGATTTCGTCGGAGATGCCCATCACCACTTTCATATCGTGCTCGATGAGCAGAATCGTCAGCCCCAGATCGTCCCGCAACTGGCGGATGAATTCGGTGAGGGATTGGGTCTCCCGGGGGTTCATCCCTGCCGAGGGTTCGTCGAGGAGGAGCAGCTTTGGCTCTGTCGCCAGGGCCCGGGCGATTTCCAGACGACGCTGCATCCCGTAGGCCAGATTCTGCGAGACCGTATCCGCCCGCTCCACGCCCAGGCCGACGTATTCCAGCAGTTCGTCGGCCCGCTTGAAGGCCGCGGCCTCCTCCCGTTTCATCCCCGGCGTGTGCAGCAGCGAGGCGTACCAGGGCGAACGCAGGCGGCAGTTCATCCCCACCAACACATTTTCCCGGGCGGTCATCGCCTTGAAAAGCCGGATATTCTGGAAGGTGCGGGCGATGCCGAAGGAGGTGACCCGGTTGGGCTTGTGGCGTCCCAGCCGGTGGCCGTCGAAGTCCAGCGTCCCTTCTGTCGGTGTGTAGAGTCCCGTCACCATATTAAAGAAAGTCGTCTTGCCCGCGCCGTTGGGGCCGATGAGGCTGACAATGCGCCCCGGCTCAATCGCCAGGTCCACACTGTCCACCGCAGTTAGCCCGCCGAAACGTTTGGTAAGTCCCTTCGCTTGCAGGAGTGCCATTACCAGTTGCCCCCCTTATCCGCTGCCGGACTGCCACCCACTACATCGGCGGTCTCCGGGTCCAATTCGTCAAAATCGAAATCGTCATCCATATGCAGTTCGGCGCGGCGGGCCGCGCTGGGGAAGAGACCCTCCGGGCGCAGGACCATCACCGCAATCAGCCCCGCGGCGTACATCACCCAGCGCCACTTTTGCAGCACATCCCCGCCAGGCACAAATTGGGGCACAATCTGGGCCAGCACCACCCGGTCAAAGAGGGAGATCATCAGCCCGCCCACCAGCACGCCCCAAATGTTGCCCATCCCGCTCACAATCACCAGAATCAGCAGGAAGATGGAGACGAGAAAGCTGAAAAGTTCGGGGAAGATGGCCTGGATCATCGCGGCGTAGATGGAGCCAGCGAAGCCGGAGAAGGATGCGCCCAGGGCAAAGGCCAGCAGCTTTGTACGCACCGGGTCCACGCCCATCGCGTCAGCCGCGGTCTCGTCCTCGCGGATCGCCATCCACGCCCGGCCCAGCCTCGAGCGTTCCAGACGCAGCGCAGCAAAGAGCACAATTCCACCCACCACCAGAATCAGGAAATACCACTGCATAGGCGGGCTGATGGTCAGGCTGCCCAATTGGAAGGGATCCACGCCCACTTCCAGACCGAAGATCATCGGTCTGCCCACCGGATTCATCCCCTGGGGGCCGTTGGTCAGATTGAAACCTTCCAGCTTGTCGCCGATGAGATAGATTTCGGTGAAGGGAATCTTGAGTTTGATATCCCACATCTCCCGGATGGCCCGGGGCACAATCTCGCCAAAGGCCAGGGTGACAATCGCCAGATAGTCGCCCCGCAAGCGCAGGGTGGGCGCGCCGATAATCATCCCGAAGATGCCCGCCACCAGCGCGCTGATCCAGATGACTACCCAGAAGCTCCACTCCAGCCCCAGATTGGGCCAGGTGAAAATGCCCATTGTGTAGGCGCCGATGGCGAAGAAGGCCGCATAGCCCAGATCGAGCAGGCCAGCGAAACCGACGACGATATTCAGCCCCAGGGCCAGGACGACGAAAAGCAGCCCCACATTCATTGTGATAAGCAGGGAGAGATTCGTCGCCATCTCCAACTGGCGGATGGCAAGGGGGAAGACGAGCAGGCCGAGGACGAGCAACACAATCTGTGTGCCCTTCAATGCAGGCCGGGGCAGACCCGCCAGCGCTCCCCGCCAGGCCCGTCCTGTGGCCGCGGATCCCCGCCCAATCGGGCGCAGCAGCCCAGTGACCAGTCCGTAGCTGGACGAGAGAAAGGCGGTCAACCGGACGCTTAGTGCCTCGACAGCGGTGAGGATGGCCGGTTCTTTTTCAAAGCCATAGAAGGCCAACATATCCGGTCGGCGCAGATCGCTGAAGCGCACGCCGAAAATGAAGGTGGCCGCGCCGCTGGTCAGCACATAGAGGGCGAAGAAAAGGATCATCGTATTCAGCCGGTCCCGTGCCCCTGCGCTGGCCGAAGCAAAGAGGACGACAAAACCGATGACCAGCACAATCGCCAGAAAAATCGATGCGCCCCGCTCCTTGCGGGCAAAGGCCCCCGCGGTCAGATAGGCCAGGGCCAGGAAGATCAGCGCGGTGAGCAGGGGCTGAGTGGAGATAAAAGCCAGGGCCGCGCCCAGCAGACTGATAAACGAGAAGACATAGAAAATTGCCAGCATCGGGTAGGAGCCAGCTTTGCCCGTATACCAGCCGTAGGCAAAGACGGCCATCACCGCGCCCAGGGCAAAGGCGGCCCAGCCCAGCGCGCCCCACTGGTTGAGCAGGGCGGGGGTCAGGGCAATCAGAATGAACGCTTCCAGCCCGCTCACAATCACCCAATTGGTGATCTGTTCCGGGCGGACAATGCCAGTGCTGCGGCCAGGGGTAGAAAGAGTGGCTTTGGGTTGTGTCTGTTGCATCAGGCTTTCTCCGCCTCCCCTTGGCCCAGCAAGCCCTGGGGCCGGAAGACCAGCACCAGAATCAGAATGGCGAAGATGACGGCCCGGGTCCATTGGGCGGCCAGGTATTGATCGCTGAAGGCTTTGATCAGCCCGATAATCAGCCCGCCCAGCATCGCGCCGGTGATGTTGCCGATGCCGCCGAAGACCGCGGCTGTGAAGGCGAAGAGGCCGGCGTCAAAGCCCATCAGATAGCGTCCGGTGTGCAGAAAGTTGCCGAAGATCATCCCCGCCGCGCCGGCCAGCGCGCCGCCGATGAAGAAGGTAATTAGTATTACCCGCTCGACGTTAATGCCCATAATCGCGGCGGCATTCGCATTCTGGGCGCTGGCCCGCATAGCCTTGCCCAGCTTTGTGCGCTGGATAAAGTAGCGCAGCCCAATCATCAGTGGAATCGTCACGCCGATGAGGAGCAAATCCTGGGTGGTAAAGAGGATAAATGTGTCCATCTGGAACCACTGGCGCAGGATGTCGATGCGAGGAAAAAAGTCCGGGTAGTTGATCTGGCTGGAGCCGTACCAGTTGGCGAAGATGTTTTCCAGGGCGAAGGACATACCCACGGCTGTGATGAGGGGGGCCAGCCGGGGCGCTTTGCGTAAGGGTTTATAGGCGATGCGGTCGATGACGACGTTCAGAATGCCGGTGAGGAGCATTGTCAGCAGCAGCACCGTCGTAAAGAGCCAGATCAACTCGAAACCGACGAGTGTTCCCGTAGCCCCGTAGAGCCGAAAAAGGCTGAGGGAGATCAGAAAGCCAAAAGTAAAAAGGTCGCCGTGGGCAAAATTGATCAGCTCGATAATACCGTAAACCATCGTATAGCCCAGCGCAATCAGCGCCAGATACGCGCCAATCGTCAGGCCGTTCAACAACTGTTGGATCAGAACTTCGGTTGGCGACACGGGGCACCTCGGGTTGGGAGTGTTGGGCTTGCCGGGCGTCGGGAGGGGGAGGATGTATTGCGTACTTCGTATTGCGTGGGTAGTCGGCGTTGGCGGTGCTGATGAAGATCGTCTGCGGAGCGTGAAACGTGAAACGTGAGATCGTTCGACCTTTCTCACGTTTCACGCCTCACGTTTCCCATCGCCCGATCTTTATCAGCCTCAGATCATCACCTGATTACGCAATACGAAATACGCAATACGCAGTCTCTTACGGCATCGCCGTATCACACGTACCCGCGTCCACCATATCCGGGCTGATAGCCCCGATGTACTCGATGTTGCCGTCGCGCACGATATTGCCACCCATCGCAGAGACCGTCGGGTCGCCGTTCTCATTGAAACCGAAGACACCGGTAACGCCCTCAAAGCCGTCCAGAGCAGCCATCGCATCCAGAATCGCGGTGCGGTCGGCCTTGCCGGCCCGGTCGATGGAGTCGAGGATGACCTGCATAGCCTGATAGGCGTAGGTGCTCCACGGGCTGGGTTCCATCCCGTATTCAGCCTGGAAGTCGTCGAAGAACTTCTTGCCCGCTTCCGAGGTCAACTGGCTGGGGGCCAGACCGGGGAAGGTGAGCAGCACATTCTCGTTGGCAACTTCCGCGCCGCCCACCTGCTCCACCAGCGCCGGGTTCACCAGACCGTCCGGTCCCATAAATTTGATGCCCAGGTCAAAGAGGCCCAGGCTGCCCATCTGCTGGATGACCTGGGGGCCGCCGCTGTCGATGACGAAACCGCCGTAGACCAGCTTGGGATTGGCCGCTTTGACTTTCGTCAGCAGGGAGCGGAAGTCGATGTCCGAGGACTCTACGCCGTCGCGACCGACGATCTCAATACCCACCTTCTCGGCCTGCTGGATGAAGGCATCGACAACGCCCTTGCCGTATAGCTGGCGGTCGTCCAGCAAGTATACGGTGTCGTAGCCCAGGCACTTGGCCCAGGACGCGCCCGCCCAGCCCTGCACATCGTCGGCGGCGTTGGTGCGGAAATAATTGACTTTGCCGCTGGGTCGATAGATTTCCGGCTCGCCCTGATCCCAGGCGTGGGTCAGGCCGGGGTAGGTGTTGGCCGGGGTGATCTGGGCAATCCCCGCCCGGTTGGTGATGGGCATGGAGATTTTGGCCGCGCCGGAGTTGTAGGTGCCGAAGTAGACCATACAATCGGCGTCGTTGACACACTTCTGCGCGTTCTCGGCCTCAATCGTGCCATCCCACGAACCGGTGGTGGGCGAGGCATCGTCCAGGTTGACGATTTCAATCGTCAGCCCGGCGGGGCCGTGGCCGTCGTGGGCGTCCAGATGATGCTTCAGGGCCAGGTCCACGGCTTTCTTCATCGAATCGCCTTCGGGGAGCATCGGTCCCTGCAACGGCCAGCTTGTGTAGACTTTGACGGTCGCGCCGTGTTCAGCGGCAGCGGTCGGTGCTTCGGCTGCGGCAGGGGCAGCCTCTTGGGCAGCGGGAGCGGCTTCTTGGGCAGGTGCGGCGGCGGGGGCTGGGCACGCGGCCAGCACCATCGCCATCACCACAAGCAAGGCCAGCAATGGATAAAAACGCCACTGTTTCATCGGTCTTCCTCCTGAGATGTGTGAAATGGGAACTACAAATGGAACGAACGGAGTGAAGCACAATTGGGATCAAACAGGCAGCCGGGGGGAGTGGTCTGCCGGGTACTGCTACGGGTAGGGTTATTGGAAGCTGGCTAAGGATAGCATAGGAGAGGGTGGGGTGGCAAGTTGCAGGAAAGATGATCCGGTCTTCTCAAAAGCCCTATACGAAGGTCAACTTCCCAGTCCTGGCCTGTCAGGGTTAGAGATATACCAAATATAAGTAATGCGCATAAAATGTACTGTTCAGGAAGATGGTGGAATCTGCAGGTGCGGTTACAAACCGCATCTACGTTTTATCATCTCGTTGATCAGTACAGTAATGCGCATAAAAACAGGCTGAAGTGCGAACTATCCGAAAATGATTCGCTGCGGCTGCGCTGCCAGTGTGGTAAAATAGTCAGAGATATTGTACCTGTTCAGCCACCCCAACACTATCCATTATTCTTCTCTTTTCTGGTAACGAACAATGCCCGACTACAAAGTCCATTTCCGCTGTTTCCGGGGCTGCCCCGGCCAATACTCCATCTATCAGGTCATCTACACCTGCCCCACCTGCGGCGGTCTGCTGGAAGTGGCCCACGACATCGACGCCCTGGGCCAGCGCTCCGCCGAGGAGTGGAAGACCCTCCTCGACAGCCGCATCAGCGCGACGACCTGGCCCTATGGCAGCGGCGTCTGGGGCAAAAAGGAGTGGGTCATTCCGTCCATCGACGACGAAAATATCGTCAGTATGTACGAGGGCAACTCCAACCTCTTCTGGGCTGAGCGGCTGGGTAAGCAGATCGACCTGCCCGACCTGTGGGTAAAGCTGTGCGGCAACTCCCACACGGGCAGTTTCAAAGATTTGGGGATGACGGTGCTGGTCAGCGTTGTCAAGCAGATGATACAGCAGGGCACGAGCGTGCGCGCCGTGGCCTGCGCCAGCACAGGCGATACCAGCGCGGCTCTGGCTACCTACGCCGCCGCCGCCGGCATCCCCGCGGTCATCTTTCTGCCCCAGGGCAAAGTCAGCCCGGCCCAACTCATCCAGCCCATCGCCAACGGCGCATATGTCCTGGCCCTGGACACGGACTTCGATGGCTGTATGGAGATTGTCAAAGAGGTGACGAAGGACGACAGCCTCTATCTGGCGAATTCGATGAACAGCCTGCGGGTGGAGGGGCAGAAGACCGTCGCTGTCGAAATTGTCCAGCAGTTCGATTGGGAAGTGCCCGATTGGATTGTGATTCCTGTGGGCAATCTGGGCAATATCAGCGCACTCTATAAGGGGCTGACACTGATGCGGGACCTGGGCATTATCGACAAACTGCCCCGGCTGGTGGCCGCCCAGGTGGAGAAGGCCAACCCCTTCTACCTGAGCTACCGCAACGGTTTCGCCGAGAAGGCCACGATTCAGGCCAGCAAAACTCTGGCCTCGGCCATTCAGATCGGCAACCCGGTCAGCTATGAAAAGGCGGTGCAGGCCGTGCAGGAGACGAACGGGCTGGTGGAGCAGGTGACCGAAGACGAGCTTGCCAACGCCGCGGCCATCGCCGATAATACGGGGATGTACACCTGTCCCCACACCGGCGCGGCCCTGGCCGCCCTCTTCAACCTGCGCCAGCGGGGTGTCATCGGGCGGGACGAGCGGGTGGTGGTCATCAGCACCGCCCACGGGCTAAAGTTCACCCCCTTCAAAGTGGGCTATCACGAGGGAACCCTGGACGAAGTGGAGAGCCGTTTCGCCAACCCGCCGGTCTATCTGCCCGCGGATGCAGGGGTGGTGAAGGATACGATTGCGCGGAAGTTGGCGCTGTAAAAGAAGGAAGATGCTAATGAAACTCGAACGAATTTCTGTCAATCCGGCCCGTATGAACGGCCAACCCAGCATTCGTGACTTGCGACTGACTGTACGTAGAGTGCTGGAAATTCTGGCGCTTTATCCAGACAGAGATGAATTGTACCGGGAATATCCGGAGTTGGAGTCAGAGGATATTCGACAGGCATTAGAGTTTGCCGCGGCGTCTATGTCTGATCAGATTGTCGAGTTCTCCTATGAAATTGCTGCTTGATCAGGGCTTACCGAGAGGTGCAGCGGGGCTATTGCGCGAGGGTGGAATTGATACCGTTCACACCGGCGAGATTGGCTATGCCACCGCGCAAGACGGAGAGATTGTTGAGCGCGCCCGCCAGGAGAATCGTGTCGTCGTGACGTTGGATGCTGATTTCCACAACCTGCTGGCGTTGTCCGGTGCTTCTGGACCTTCTGTCATTCGAATCCGTATGGAAGGGCTTAAAGCCATCGCCCTTACCCGACTATTGCAGAGGATTCTGGCGGAATGGACTGAAGAGTTGGAGATCGGTGTGCTATTGACTGTGCAGCCAGATCGCATACGTGTACATCGATTGCCAGTTCTGGGACGGCGCAGCGAATGACCCAATCTCCCAATCACCCAATCTCCCAATCGCCCATCCTCACCTACGCCCCCACCACCTTCTCCCAGGGGCGGATGGACTTCGCCTGGGAGGAGCTTTCCGAGGCCGAGCGCGCCCAACTCTATGCGGATTGGGAGGCGGGCAGAGGGCTGATCGGCGGTCACCCCCGCCACCGCCCCGGCGCGGATCGGCTATCCGTCTGGGGACTCAACCGCCCCTTCTTCCGCGTCTACGCCCTGGACGATCCCCGCTGCGACAACGGCCCCCGTTTCCGGGCCGCCCTGGCCAGCGACCTGCCCCTGGAAATCGAAGTGGGCTATGGCCGGGGTGACTTTCTGCTGGACAGGGCCGTCCGTCATCCCCAGCGGCTTTTCATCGGCTACGAAGTCAAGACCAAAGCCACCCGTCTGGCCCTGACTCGCGTCGAAAAACTGGGGCTGGAGAACCTTTGGCTTTCCGACGACGATGCGCGGGTGAGCCTGCCGGAGCTTATCCCCGACGGGCGGCTGGACGCGGTTCACGTCCTCTTCCCCGACCCCTGGTGGAAAGAGCAGCACAAAATCAAACGGCTCTTTGCGCCCCCTTTTGTGGACCTGCTGGCGGCGAAAATCCGGCCCGGTGGTTTTCTCCATTTCAAGAGTGATGTGGAAGGCTACGGCGAGCTGGTGCGCTATCTAGTGGAACAGCACCCGGCCTTCGGTGCGCACGATCCGGCTTTAGAAGAACGCATCGCACCCCACGTCCCCACCCACAGGGAGCACTGGTGTCAGGTCAATGGCAAGCCGGTGTGGGCCTTCTTTTTTCCGCGTAGGGAGTTGCGATGACCGCCACAACCGACGAAACTGGCTCGAAAACCCACCAATCCTGGGTGCTGGTGCTGATTCTCTTTGGCGTCACTTCGATTGTGGAAGGGGTAGCCGTCAGCCAGCTTTTTGCATTTCTGCCCCTCTATCTGGCCGAAATGCAGATGGCGGCCAGCGATATTCCCCGCTGGGTGGGCTGGCTCACCTCCCTGATTTTCCTGCTGGGGCTGCCGTTGGTTCCTCTCTGGGGCGTCTGGGCCGACAAATACAGCCGCAAAACTGTGATCATCCGCAGCGCGCTGGTCGAGGCCGTCGTCTTCGCCCTGATTGCGGCCAGCCGCCAGCCCTGGCATCTGGCTGTGGGTATGCTACTGTCGGGCTTTCAACTGGGCAATTCGGGTGTGATGCTGGGCGCTTTGCGTGATGTCACCCCTCGCAGTCGATTGGGCATAGCGATTGCCCTGTTTGGGGCCACTGGGGTCATTGGCTTTGCTCTAGGACCGGTGCTGGGCAGCCTGCTTATAGACCGCTTCGGCACATCGATCTCGACCGTCTTTCTGGTTTCAGGCCTGCTTTCGTTGGCTGTTGCTCTCATGCTGGCTGTTGGCTTTCGGGAGGTATCCCCGGAAGCGCGACCAGAAGGCCCGGTGCTGAAGCTGGCCTTTGGCGCGATGCGCAGCGTCTTCACCGAGCCGGTCACCCGCCGCCTCTTTGCTATCTTTGGCGTGGCCTTTCTGGCCCGTTTTATGATCAGTCCCTATCTGCCCATCCTTACCGAACGCATCCACGCCAGCGGCGAAGGGGTCGCCAGCGCCATTGCCCTGGTGGTGGGGACCGCGGCATTGGTGGGCGGGCTGATTTCTCCGTTGGCCGGGGCCGCCGGGGATCGCTTTGGCTTCCGAACGGTGCTGGTGGCCTCTCTGGCCGCCTATGGCCTGACTCTGCTGCTGATGCCTTTTGCGCCTTCTGTCCTCTTGCTTGCCCTGCTCAGCGCGTTGGGCGCAGCCTTTGTTGCAGGGGTGAATGCGATGGTTTTGGGCCTGCTCTCGATGGATGTGCCGCCCCAGCAGCGTTCGGCCACCCTCAATCTGGTCTATCTGCCACTCTACTTGGCCGGGATCGTCGGCCCGGCCATCGGCGCGCTGGTGGTTAGCGCCGGGCTGGCTACGGTCTTTGTTCTTTCGGCGGTTATTGTGGCCGGGGGTGCGCTCTACGTTTTCCTGCGCTTGCAACGACCTGCCGAGGCGAACGCAGCAGTTTAGCAAGCCGGGAGTTTTGCGTATGGCGGAGAAAGAACCGACGGTCTCCTGGCAGGTGCTGCTGGACGATGCCCAGTGGGAGCGGGAGGCCAACGCGCCTGTCTCCCCGAAAGAGGATACACTGCCCCGCCGACGCTGGGTTCTTCCCCGGCGTTGGCTGCTTTTGGGGCTTTTCGTTCTGCTGCTGGCTTTGCTTAGCACCGGGCTGCTGCTCTGGCAGCGGGCGCAGAGCGGGCTGGCCGATATGGAGCGGGAGATTGAAAAGGCGGCGCGGTTGGAAGCCAACGCCCAAAGCCAGCACAACTCCCGGCTGGCCGCGGCCCTGCTCGATCCTGGGGCTGACCCGGAATGGCGTCAGCGAATTGTGGAGCATCTGATGGCGGATGATTCTGCACCGCCCGTACCTGTGGTGGGGGAAATGGAATGGGTCGATGGGGTGGCGCTGGTCCATCTCTCCAGCACAGACCCGGACCTGCCCCTACCCAGCCGTTCGCTGCGCTTCTACCGGGAGAGTGCGGGCGGTTGGCTGCGCACCAGCCCGGTTGCTTCGTTCTGGGGTGCTGCCGAAAACTGGGAGGGGCAACACTTCTCCTTTCGCTTCCAGGCGCGGGATCGGGCGGCTGTGCTCTCTGCCGGGCCACAGGTGGAGGCTGTTTACCTCGCATTGCGCCAGGATTTGGGTCTGCCGATTCTGCCCACACGCCGGGTGGTGGTCGTGCGTCCCGACGACCGTCCCGCGGAATTCGACTTCCCGACCGGTGAGCTGCGCCACCCTTCCCCCCAACTCCTCGAATTGCCCGCGGGGATTAGCGACGAAAGCGCGCTTTTCCGTTCCCTCACCCTCTATCTGATCAACGAACTGGTGCGGGAGAGCTTCGACCGCTACGCCTACGGCCAAGTCTGGATGTGGTCGAATCTGACCGAAAGCGGTCTGCGCAATTGGCTGCAATTGCAGAGTGGTCTGCTGGCAATCGACAGGCGTCTGTTGCTGCCCTGGTTGCTGGATAGGGAAGCACAGGTTGATCGACAATTTCCCGAAGGGGTGGCCGAGGCGTGTCAATTGATGGACGGATTGGATGTGCGGGTGCTGCTGCTTTCCTGCACACCAGACCTCCACGCCTCTTTGCCCAACCGCTCGTCGGTGCTGCGCCTCTCCCGTCTCACCACTACCTACGATTTCGACTTCACGCGGGATGCCAACACCAGCAGCAATCCATCTGGCCCAATGTGGCGCGCCGAGACCCGACAGGAGATTGTCGCTGCCACAACCGTTTTCGCCTACGCGGTGGAAACCTACGGCGTGGAGCGTCTGCCCGCCTTTTTGGAAGCCCTGGGTATCCACCGGGGCTGGACCGGCGTCCTGCCCGCGGCCTATGGCGTCTCTGTCGAGGAATTTGAGGCTGGTTGGCGCGGGTGGCTGGCCGCGGAGTTTGGGGTGGGGGAGTAAGCGATTTGGCGATTTAAGCCGATACGGCGCTCAGTTGATGCAAATGTTGTTCTAGAAAGAGGTTGACCAGACTTTCTGTGCTTAGCCCGCGGCTATGGGCCATCGGTTGGATACGGCTCAAAAGTCCCGGATCGATGGCGACCAGATAACGACGCCGGGCATTCGGCGCGAACTCAAACTCAGCGGGTTCGGTTTGATCCCAATAATCGGCCAAACTGTGTGTATCCCAGAATTCGCCGATTTCCTCGTAGCTCTTAAAATTCGGAATTTCTTGTATTTTATCCATATCGTCGACATTCTTTACGCTCCATATCTCGAGCGCTAAGAATCAATGCTTCACGCGTTGGTTTGTAAACAAAAAAGACGATCAGATACCTGCCTGCATCCGTCTGGCCCAAGCCAGCATAAACGTCTTCACCGGGAATGTGCCCCTCGCTGAACCTTTTGGAACTGAGCATTGCCAAAGAGAATTTCATCCACCTTTTCTGGTGAGACGGAGTGCTTCCAGACCAGTTTGTCTATCACCTTGGGTAACCAGATAATGTCGGCGATGTACATATGATGAGTATACCATCAGGTGGTTACAGAAGGCGAACCCTGAAAATCTTTCATACTACCCCCTTTCGCCACTCTTGAATGGATCGGTTATAATCAGTTCATTCATCGAAACGTTTATATAACGGAGAATTTTTATTTTTATGCCCACCCCTGCCCTGACCGTTCTGGAAGAAGACAACCACTGGTGGTTTATGACCCGTACCCGGGCCATCCTCAAATACCTGGACGCGGAAGTCGGTGCTGCTAACGGCTCACCCCGCCGGGTCTTGGACATCGGCGCGGGCGCGGGCAATATGGCCCACCACCTGGCCCACTACGGACAGGTCATCGGGCTGGACTACAACGCCCGCCCGTTGCCCATCGCCGCGGCCCGGGCGTTGACCACCAGCCAGGCATCCGGCGACCAGCTACCCTTCCCCGATGCCAGCTTCGATCTGGTCACTCTGCTGGATACGGTGGAGCACATCCCCAACGAACTGGGCGTCTTTGCCGAAGCACACCGGGTGCTGAAACCGGGCGGCAAGCTGATGGTGACTGTCCCCGCCTTTATGTGGCTGTGGAGCTACAACGACGTCATCAACGAGCACCAGCGCCGCTATACTGTACCGGAATTGAGCCAGAAGTTGGAACTCTCCGGCTTCCGGGTCAAGCGGGCCAGCTACAACAATTTCTTCGTCTTCCCCCTCATCGCGGGGATGCGCCTGCTGCGTCCCGACGCGCCGGAGCTGGACAGCCCCCACCTGACCGCGGACGAGGAGGTCTATCAGGTGGAGATGGAGCCGACGCCGGAGCCGGTCAATTCGATTCTGCACGCGGTGGGCTGGCTGGAAGCGGAGCTGATCGAGCGGGTCAACCTGCCCTTTGGGTCGAGTGTTATCTGTGTCGCGGAGAAGTGAGCAATGGCGCTGAACGGTGTGATTTCAGGCAAACTGCGAACGCTGGATGAGACACTGCTCCACCTGCGTTCGTTGGGCCGGTTGACCACAGGTCAGTTGGACACGGATTGGCGGACGAAAATGGCCGTCGAACGCGCGCTGCAAATCCTTGTCGAGATTGTGATTGATGTATGCCAACACATCATTGCAGAAGCCGGCTATACCCCGCCCAGCACCGGTCGTGAAGCAATCGAGCAGTGCGTACAGATGAATGTGCTTTCCTCGAAAGAACCCTACCAGCAAATGGTTCAATTTCGTAATTTTGTGGTACATTTGTACGAGCGGGTGGATGTGGTCTTTTTGGTTGATATCGTTGCCAACCGCTTGACAGATTTTGAGCGTTTTCGGGATGAGGTATTGGCCTATGTCAACCGAGCCGATGAAGACAAATAATCTGGATAGCCTCTTCGCCACCTTTCCCCGGGTCATCGCGGCCTGGCATTTTGGCTCCACCAGTGTTGGACGAGCGCGGCCAGACAGCGATATCGACATCGGCGTGCTCTTCGACGCGCCGCCAACTCTTGACGAATGGCTCGATTTGCACGCTGCTCTGCAGGATGCGCTGAATGCGGGAAATCTCGATTTGGTAGTTCTGAACGGCAAGACACCTGTCCTGCGCTATGCGGCAATTTGCGGGCACCGTCTGTATTGCCGCAGTTTGGAGGAGATGGCAACATTTTCCTCCCTTACCGCTCGCCAGTACGAGGATTCTATGGCTCTGCTGGCCCGGGGCTTTGCTGCACGAAAGGCTGCGTTGGCCCGTGCAAAAGCGTGAACACCTGTGGGCGTTCAGCCTCTTTTCCCTGCTGACCGTCGCCCTCTCCTGGCCCCTGCCCCTCCACATCTTCGATTTCGTCCCCGGCGTGGCCCAGTGGGCTTTCGACGAGTCCACCTTTCTCTGGAACATCTGGTATTTCAAAACCGCGGCCATCGACAACCTGAGCAGCCCTCTCCACAGCGATCTGACCTACTATCCCCTGGGTATGGACCTGATCCTCTACACCTACAATTTCTTCAACGCGCTCATCGCCCAGCCCCTGCATCTGGCCGTGGGACTCGTCTTTTCCAGCAATGTCACCGTCCTTTTCAGCACGGCCCTCAGCGGCTACGGCGCCTTTCTGCTGGCCCGTTATTTGTTGGTGAGAGACTGGGGACTGGTGATTGGGGATCAGAAGAACCGGCTCACCCTTTCACCCCCTCACCTTGTCACCCTGTCATCCCTCCTAGCCGGTCTCCTCTACGCCTTCGCCTCCAACCGGGCCATCTATGCCACTCTGGGCCATTACGATATGGTGACGACCCAGTGGGTTCCCTTCTACGCGTTCACACTGCTGCAAGCCCTGGATGACCGGCGCAGCCCTGCTGCCCGCCGCCACTCCGCACTGCTGGCCGGCGTCTTCTTCGCCTTCAACGGCCTGGCCGAAATGATCACCGCCCTCTTTCTGGCGATCTTTACGCTGATTGTCGTGCTGGTGAAGCTGACCGCAGACCGCAGACCGCAGACCGCAGACGGCTACTCTCACGTCTCACGTCTCACGTCTCACGTCTCACGCAATACGCAATTCGCAATTCGCAACACACTTCTCCCTCTCACCCTCCTCGGCCTCACCGCCTTCCTCCTCTGGTCCCCCGCACTCCTGCCCATTCTGCGCCAGTTCCTCACCAGCGACTTTTCGTTGAAGGGTTGGGGCGAGGCCATCCCCCTCAGCACAGACCTGTGGGGCTGGTTTACGCCGACGGTGCTGCATCCCGTCTTCGGCGGCGATCTGGTGGCGGAGCTGCGTCGGGTGCAGTTGCGGGCCCTGGAAGGCAGCGGCGTGGGTGGTTTCCGGGACATCAATACTGTCTTCATCGGCTGGGCCAGCGGGCTGCTGGCCTTGCTGGGACTGTTCGTCTACCGCCGCCGGGTGCGGCTCTGGGCCTGGACAGCCCTGACCTTCGGCCTTTTCACCCTCGGCCCCTTCCTGCAAATCAACGGCCAATACCGCTTCAACCTCGACGGGGTGGAGACCAGCTTCCCCCTGCCCTATGCCCTGCTCCACTACCTGCCGATTATCGCCGCCAACCGTGCGCCCAACCGCAACAGTGTGGTGCTGATGTTGGCGGTGGCGGTGTTGGCGGCTTACGGCGGGTATTGGCTATTGGGGATCGGGGATCGGGGACTGGGGAAGAACCGTCCCACTCTCCAGTCTCCAATCGCCAATCCCCGATTCCGCCTTCTCTTGACTGGACTTCTCTGTGGCGCAATTCTTTTCGAGCACCTCGCCTTGCCCCTGCCGCTGTCGGACCACCGGGTTCCGGCTGTCTATGCCCAGATCGCTGCTGACCCTGCGCCCGTCTCGGTGATGCACGCGCCCCTGGGCTGGCGCAACAGTTTCGGCGTCTTCGGCGCGGAGCGGACGATCCTGCAATACTACCAGTCGGTCCACGGCAAGCCGATGCTCGGCGGCAACACCAGCCGGGCCCCGGATTTCAAAATGGGCTATTTCCAGCGGCTGCCCCTCTTCCAGGCCATCCGGGATGTGGAATTTGCGGGGCAGGTGGGCGAAGGGCTGACCGCCGCCGCCCAAGCCCAGGCCGAGGAACTGATGTATCTCTACAATGTGGGCTATGTGCTGCTGATGCCCCCCATTCCCCAGCGCTTTCCCTACGCGGATCACTGGCAGGCCACCTGGGATTTTTACAAAGCGACACTGCCCCTGGAATCTGCCCCGTTCTGGACCGGCGACGGCATCGAAGCCTACCGGGTGGTTCAGCCCGCGGGCAGTGACAGCTTTCAGCTTCAACTGGGCCAGCCCGACACCTTCGCCTATCGGGCCGAGGGCTGGGACGAAGCGCCGGTAGACAGCCCCTACGGGCTGCCCGGTATCTGGGCGGTGCAGCCGGAAAGCTGTCTGCTCCTGCCCCTGCGCGGGGTGGACGCCACAAAGGAGTATCCCCTGCGGGTGCAGGTGCGCCCCTTCGACTATCCCGGCAGCGGGGCCCAGCGGGTGACAGCGGTGGTCAACGGGGTGGCTTTGGACGAGCGAGCGCTGATCAACGACTGGCAGAGCGTCGAGTGGCGCGTCCCCGGCACTGGGCTGGTCGATTCGGTCGACCGGCTCTGTCTGGAATGGGGCTACAACGCCGCGCCCCGGGCTGTGCTGGGGGGCAACCGGCTCATCGGCAGCACAGGCGTCGAACTGCCCATCGACGCCGACCTCAAAGCCTTTGCCGACGGCGCATTCATTTCCCTCTTTGACGAGGCGGGCGACCAGACCGACGCCAGCGCGGGGCGGCGGGGGGTCAATGTGACTGTGCTGGATGGGCAGGGCGGGGTGGTGGATGCCGCGGGTTTTGACAGCGCGGCCAACGCTTTTGAGAGCGAAAAACTGGCCGCCTACATCGCCGCCATCCCGGACGGCGCGCCGGTGCTGGTGGCCAGCCGGGGCGATGCCGCCGCCTTCCTGGGCCAAGACGGAATCGCGGCCATCAATTCACTGGGCGGGGATGTGTCCCTGGAGAAGCTGCGCGGCCACTATCTGGCCCTGGCCGGGGTGAAAGGGGCCACGCCGGGCAGCGGGGCCCAGGTCATCGACCCCTTCGAAGCCTTCCTGCGCATCAGCCTTAACCGGGACCGGCGCACCCTGGCGGCGGCGGTGGGGACGGTGGGGATTGGGGAGTAGGAACTGGGGATTGGGGACTGGGGACTGGGGACTACTCCCCAATCGCCTCTTTCCGCCGCAGTTTCCCCACCGCCCATTCCCAGGGCAGGGCGCGGGTACGCAGACGCAGGAGGGTGTAGAAGGCTTTGTAGATTTCGGTCTTGCTGATTTTGCTGGAGCCTTCGGTGCGGTTGACGAAAGTGATGGGCACTTCGCCGCAGCGAAAACCGGCCCGCTGCACATAAAAGGCCATCTCCATCAGAAAGCTGTAGCCGCTGCTGAAGATGGCGTCCAGATCGATGGCTTCCAGGACGTGGCGCTGGTAGCAGCGGAAGCCGGCGGTGCAGTCCCGGATTGAGACGCCGAGGAGCAGATGGGCCAGGAGATTGGCCCCAGCGCTGAGGATTTTGCGGGAGGTGGGCCAGCCCTCCACCCCGCCGCCGGGCACATAGCGGCTGCCCACCACCAGATCGTAGCCTGTGCTGGCTTTTGCGAGCAGAGCGGGCAGACTCTCCGGGCTGTGGCTGAAGTCGGCGTCCATTGTGCAGAGGAACTGGTAGGGGCGGGCCAGCCCAAAGGCGAAACCGGCTTTGTAGGCCGTGCCCAGCCCCAGCTTCCCCGCCCGGTGCAGGACGTGGATGCCCGTATCTGCCCCGGCCAATCCGTCCACCAGCCCACCCGTGCCGTCGGGCGAATTGTCATCCACCACCAGCACATGAATATCCCCAGCCAGGCCGCGAATCTGCCCAACCAGCCGGGTGATACTCTCTTTTTCGTTGTAGGTGGGTACAATCACCAGCGCCTGTCCGTGCCAGTCAGCCGTCATCTCTTCCCTATCTGTGAAAATCCGTTCAATCCGTGAAATCCGTGTTCCACTCTTCACCAGAACCGGTCAATTATCTATCAGATGAAAACAGCGGTCAAATCTTCCCGCCCAACAAGCCATAACGAATCCGCTACCCTTCGCCTGGACCGGCGGCTGGCGATTGTACTCTTTGCTCTCTTTTTGGGACTCTACAGCCGCACCCTTGCGCCGGGTCTCCTTTTCGGTGATCCGGGGGAATTCCAGTTTGCAGCCTGGCGCTTTGGCCTGGCCCACCCCACAGGCTACCCGCTCTATCTGCTGCTGGGGGGAAGCTGGCAACATCTGGCCGCGCTTTTCGGCAGCGACCCGGCGACCAGCCTCAACGCCTTCAGCGCCTTTCTGACCGCCGTCGCCGTGGCCCTCTTCTACCTGGCCGTGCTGGCCTGGCTGCCTACCCGTACTCCGTCTGCCCGTATTGCCGCCTTCTTCGCTGCCCTGCTCGTCGGCGTCAACCCCACCCTGTGGAGTCAGGCCCTCATCGCCGAAGTCTACGCCCTCCACGCCCTCTTCATCGCCCTTTTCCTCCTCCTCACCGCCCGCCTCACCCCTTCACCCCTTCACCCTGTCACCCTGTCACCCCTTCCTCTTCTCCTCTTGTCCTCCCTCCTCGGCCTCTCCCTCACCCACCACCGCACAGCCCTTTTTCTCCTGCCCGGCTTTCTTCTCTGGCTCTTTTGGCGGGACAAGCAGTGGTGGCAAAAGGGCAGAGAGTGGGCAGCGCTGGTCGGTGGGCTGGCCCTGCCCCAACTGCTCCACCTCTACATTCCCCTGCGCAGCCGCGTGGAGGCGTCGCCCTGGCTCTATCCCCGGCTGGGGGCAGAGACGCTGGCCCTCTACACCCCCACCGCCCAGGGCTTTGTGGACTTCATCACCGGCTCTGTCTTTGCGGTCAGCTTTCTCAGCCCGGCCCAGGCCCTGGCCCGCCTGCCCGAAGCCGGAAATTTCTGGCTGCTCCACTTCACCTGGCCAGGGCTGGCCCTGGCTCTGCTGGGGCTGGTCGTCCTGTTGCGCCAGGGGCGCTGGCCCCTGCTGCTGCTCACCCTGCCCGCCGCCCTCCTCCTGCAAATTTTTAATCTTTTCTACGGCATCGGCGACATTTACGTCTTTTATATCCCGCTCTATCTCTTTGCCGCGCTCTGGGCGGCCTGTGGGGTTGAATGGTTGATTGGGCGGACGCAGGGGTGGCGGATGCCGGACGCCGGACAGCAGGCGGATGACGAATCTCGCAACTCGCAACTCGCAACTCGCAACTCGCAACCCGCCCTCTGGTTCGCCCTCCTCCTCCTCCTCCCCGCCTCCCTCTTTCTCACCCATCTCCCCGCCCTCGACCAGTCCGACAACCGGGTTGCCGGGCAGCTATGGGCGCGGATTCTGGCCGCTGAACCGCCGGACGACGCCATTCTGGTCAGCAACGACCGCAACGAAATTGTGCCGCTCTACTATTTGCAGGCGGTGGAAGGCAAAGGGCTGGGTCTGACCGGCCTCTTTCCCCTCCTCACCCCGGAGGAGCGCTTCGCCGATGTGGGCGCGGTGACGGCAACCGCCCTGGCTGCGGGGGATCGGCCCGTCTATCTCATCAAAACGATGGCCGGGTTGGAGGCAAAATTCGATTTGGAGCAGGCAGAGTCTCCATTGATTCGTGTGGTGGGGTCGGTCGGTGAGGATGAAATCGGGCAGCGGCTGGACCTGGCCTACGGGCCGCTCGCTCTGCTGGGCTACCGGACAGACCCTGCCGGGGGCGGCCAGACGCTCTCCCTTTTCTGGCGGGTGGCGGAGCGGCTGGGCGCAGACTACACCACTTCTGTGCAGCTTTTCGACGGGGGGGGCAATCGTCTCGCCCAGGACGACCGCCCAGCCGGTGGGGTCTTCTATCCGTCGTCTCTGTGGAAGGTGGGCGAGATTGTGCGGGACAGCCATCCCCTGCCAGCCGGCGCGTTGGCTGGCGCGGCGCGGTTGCAGATTTTGCTCTATACCCAGCCCGACTTAAGCCACTTGGCCCCGCCGCTGCCCATTCCGCTACCGTAGAAGCCCCTCACCCCCGGCCCCTCTCCCAGCCAGGACGAATGGGGGGCGGGTGGTGTGGGCGGGGCTGGGAGAGGGGAGAGTGTCGATGGCGATTGAGGCGGGTTTGGGTGGGGCGGGGTCGATGGGGAACGGAATACGCAATACGCAATACGTACAGCCCTCACCCCCGGCCCCTCTCCCAGCCAGGACGAATGGGGGGCGGGTGGTGTGGG
>JAHDWH010000103.1 GCA_023384455.1 Caldilineaceae bacterium
CCTCTTCCGATACCCCCCTTCTTATTTGTGGGTAATGGTTAGCCCACTGTGGGGGTAACTGCTCACCCCCACCCAACCTCCCCCACTGTGGGGGAGGAGTCGATCCAGTTCGGGGTAGGCTGGGTGGCTGAATGGACATACTGCTCCTTGCACAATCCTGGCTCTGTGCTACACTATCCTCTGTTCTTCCACCCCCAACCCCGTAAAGGAACCTGTGAATGGCCGACCTTCTCTCTCTTCCCCTGCCCCATCTGGCCGAACAATTTCTTCTGCGTCCGGATGTGGCTTTTCTCAACCACGGCAGCTTTGGCGCCTGCCCGCGGCCGGTTTTCGATGCCTACCAGAGCTGGCAGCGGGAACTGGAACTGGAGCCGGTCGATTTCATCGGTCGTCGTCGGGGCGATCTGCTGGCCCAGGCGCGAGGGGTCTTAGGGCCGTATATCAATGCCTCGCCCGATGATTTCGTCTTTGTCCACAACGCCACCACCGGCACGAATATCGTGGCCCGCTCCCTGGATTTGCAGCCCGGCGATGAGGTGCTGGGCACGGATATGGAGTATGGGGCGGTCAACAAAACCTGGCGTTTTCTGTGCGAAAAGCGAGGGGCTGTGTACATTAACCAGCATATCTCCCTGCCGGTGGATGATCCGGAGGAGATGGTGGAAGAGTTGTGGGCGGGGGTGACGCCGCGCACGAAAGTTATTTCGATCAGCCACATCACCTCTGGCACGGCCCTGCGCTTCCCCGTGGAAATGGTCTGCCAGCGGGCACGACAGGAGGGGATTCTGACACTTCTCGACGGAGCGCACGCACCGGGCCAGATCGATCTGGACATGCAGGCCATTGGCGCAGATTTTTACAGCGGCAACTGCCACAAATGGCTGTGCAGCCCCAAAGGGGCAGCCTTCCTCTATGTCCGCAAAGAGCAGCAGCAGCGGATTCAACCACTGGTGGTGAGCCACGGCTGGGGCAACGAGAAGATCAACCGCAGCCCCTTTCTGGACTATCTTTCGGAGATCGGCACAGAAGACCCTGCGGCCTATCTGAGTGTACCCGCCGCGGTGCGTTTTCAACAGGAGAACGACTGGCCGGCTGTGCGTTCGGCCTGCCACCGGCTGGGGGTGGAAGCACTGCAACGCATCGAGGAGCTGACCGGCCTGCCGTCGGTGGTCCCCTACGACGAGCGCTGGTGGTCGCAGATGGTCATCGCGCCCGTGCCCCCCTGCGATCTGGGCGCGCTGCACCGGGGGCTGTGGGAACAGTTCCGGGTGGAGATTCCCGGCACCAGCAACGGCGGACGCCAGTTTGTCCGTCTCTCCATCCAGGCCTACACCACGCCCGAGCACATCGACCGGCTGCTGGAAGGGCTGGCCGCGTTGCTGCCGAGAAAATAGCAGGATGATGAGATGCTGGGATTCTGTTCATTATCCCGGCATCTCATCATCCCACCATCCTGCACCAAAAATCAGTTTGCATAGCCAACACACTTGCAGTACACTATAGCAGTTCCCTCAGCCAGACATCCCCCGGGCTGTGAAGAATCCTCAATGAGTCCGTTCAATGCAGAAAAGGAGCGAAAAGTGGAAAAGTCTTTGAAACACCGTCGTGTTTCGTCGCATCGTGTTTTGTTGTATCTGTTGTTAGTGATGGCAATGGTGCTGTCGGCCTGTGGCGCAGCAGCGACCCCCGCGGCCGAAGCCCCCGCACCCGCCGAAGCGGCTGCGCCGGCCGCGACCGAAGCCCCCAAAGCCGAAGCACCTGCCCCCGCGGCCCCGACCGCGGTGCCGGTTGCCGAGGTCGACCCGATGATGACTGTCTTTGGCGAGATGCTGCCAGAAGATGCCCTGCCCTATGACGAGCAGATTTCGCGTGGTGCTTGTTCCAATACGGCCACACAGACCACATTTGACTTTATGGTCTCTGTTTACCAGCGTTACTGTGCTGGCGACAGCGCCTTCGGCATATCTTTGGTAGACTTGGACAAAGACTTCAATGTCCTCCCCATGGCTGCCGAGAGCTGGGAAGCCTCTGCTGATGGCTTGACCTGGACCTTCCATCTGCGTCCTGGTATGATCTGGTCCGATGGCACTCCCGTCACAGCCAATGATTGGGTGCAGACCTACCGCTATGCTGCCGATCCAGAGCACGCCTGGGACTTCTCCTGGTTCTATGCGGGCGTGATCAAGAATTGGGACGAGGCGATTGCCGGTGAAGTACCCCTGGAAGAACTGGGTGTGGTTGCCGTGGACGATCTGACCTTGGAGGTCACCACCTACAGCCCCTTCCCGCCCCTGCCGGGTATGATGCACTTTGCCTTTCCATTGCAAGCCAAAGCGCTTGAAGCGTATGGCCCGTACTACAATAATGATCCGGCTACGTCTGTCTCCTCTGGGCGCTTCGTACTGGTTTCCCTGGAACCCGGCAAGAAGATTGTGATGGACGCTAACGAGATGTATAAGGGTCCCACTCCGCCCTTCCTGAAGCGGCTTGAGTTTATCTATATGGACCCCAGCACAAATTTCGCTTCCTTCCAGAAGGGCGAAATCGATTCGGTAGGCTACGAGTCTTTGACTCCCGCCGATCTCGACTTGGTGATGGCCGATCCGGTGTTGAGCGCCAACTACTTCCGTCACTTCGGTGATTTCCGCACCGACTACCTGCTCTTTGACACTTTCAATGCACCCTTCAATGATCTCAACGTGCGCAAGGCCTTTGCCCACGCTGTCGATCGAGATATCATTGTGAAAAATGTCATGGGCGAGGTCAAGGGTTCGCCTGCCTACTCCCTCCTTATGCCTGGTTTCCCCTCGTCAGATGTGAAGGGCGATCTGCACCAGTATCAGAACTACGACTGCGATATGGCCAAGCAGTATCTGTCCGATGCTGGCTTCCCCGATGGCAAAGACTTTGCGCCGCTGGAACTCTGGCTGCGCGACGAACCGCCGGCATTTCAGGCTATCTTCCAGGCTGTAGCTGCCTCGATCTCCGAATGCCTAAACGTAACGATCGAAGTCTCCAACAAGGATCGTAAGGTCTATACCGAGGCTATGAATTCCAAACCCACCGGTCTGACCTTCGGTGCTGTCTCCTATGGCATGGACTATCTGGACCCGACCAATATGCTGGGTATTTTCAAGTTCGGCGGACGTCATTCGTGGAAGAACGACGAGTTCGATACGCTAATCAGCGAGGCCACGCCGTTGGTGAGTGATCCGGTCAAGCGTGACCAGATGTTCCGCGACGCCGAGAAGATTCTGGTGGACGATGTGGGCGCTATCTTCATCGATCACCGCTGGCAGGGCACGCTCTACCAACCCTATCTCATGGGTGATGGTTTCCGTGTGGCCGACTCCAACGGCATCGCCGCTCACCACTGGGGCAATGACTGGGTGATTGGTACGCAGTACATTGCCAAACACTAACCCTCTGTCCTGATTTGGTAACCATATAGTGCGACGGACTCGCCAGGAGAAGCCGCACAGTCAAAGTGGCTGTGGCGAGTGCGTTGCACCAGATTTACTATATAGTTACCTGATTCATACGTATTGGATGGCCGAAACCAGGGTTTCGGCCATCCAATATACCTCACAGTGGTATTCCCGCCTTGCCCGTTATCTGGACTCTCAATCCAACCGGGTCGAACTGCTTGTACCGGAGGCTGTATCCTCTATGACCCGCTATATTCTCGGTCGTCTGGTCTCATTGCTTTTTGTCATTATTGCTGTCTCGATGATCACCTTCAGCTTGATGCACGCGGTGCCAGGTGGCCCCTTTGACGAGGAGAAACAACCCTTGCCGCCTGCCGCCAAGGCTAATATTCTGCGTAAGTATGGGTTGGATCAGCCCGTATGGAAGCAGTACGTATTGTATATGTCCAATGCCGTACGCTTTGACTTCGGCATTCCCTATCAACAGCCCACATCCACTGTGGCCGAGTTGATCAGAAGCACTTGGGGTATCACGGCACAAGTGGGGCTGATGACAATTCTTTTGGCCTTTGGATTGGGTATCCCTCTCGGCATTATTGCCGCTTACAATCAAAACTCTTGGATTGATACAGTTGTTACCTTTATGTCGATGCTGGGATTTATTATGCCCAGTTTTGTGCTTGGTGCCCTGGCAATTCTGTTTTTCGGCGTCTATTTGGATTGGCTACCTCTCGGCGGTTGGGGCGACACTGGTTGTTTGGTCGATCGCTACTTCTGCAAAGATTGGATCATGCCGGTTGTCGCCTATGCTTTGGCCCCTTTGGCGATCGTTGCTCGTTATACCCGTTCAAGTGTGATCGACTATCTTAACTCGGATTTTGTACGAACCGCCCGGGCCAAAGGGTTGGGCGAACGCACGGTCATGCTCCGCCACGTCCTGCGCAACGCTCTGATTCCGATGGTGACTGTGTTTGGGCCTATCATCCCTGATCTGATGACAGGCAGCATTTTTATCGAGTCCATCTTTCGTATACCTGGCCTGGGCAAGTACTTTGTCACCAGCACCTTTAGCCGTGACTACCCAATGGTAATGGCGACAGTTCTGCTCATCGCAGTTTTATGGGGAACGGTCTATCTGGCAACCGACATCCTTTATACTCGTTTGGACCCCCGGGTGCGCCTGGGTGCGCAGGAGGGTCAATAATGACCAGCACTACAAGCTCTGGAGAGACGAGCGTGTCTATCGCCAATCCGGCTGTCCCCGTTTCCCTGCGTAAGCATCGTACCCTCTGGCAGGACGCGGTTCGCCGTTTTTTCAAAAATCGTTTGGCGATCCTTGGTTTGGTGATCGTACTCGCTTTCCTCTTTCTCGCCATCTTTGCCAATTTTTTGGCTCCGTATCCCTACGACAAGGCGGATTTTACGGCGGTGCGGGCGTTGCCTGGTGTCAACCCCAAGTACCCACTGGGGACAGACGAGATCGGACGGGATTACCTGAGTCGGCTGATCTACGGCGCACGGACTTCGATGACGGTTGGTATTACAATCCAGTTCATCGCCCTGCTCATCGGCGTCCCCCTGGGTGGGTTGGCCGGGTATCTGGGCGGCACAGTCGATTTCGTGGTCAGTCGCATTATTGATGTGATGACGGCTTTCCCCGGCCTAATTTTTTCCATTCTCATCATCTCCCTCTTTGGAGGGGGGATGTGGATGGTGATCTTTGCCCTGAGCATTACCAGTTGGATCGGTATTGCGCGGCTTACCCGGGCCCAGATACTGTCCCTGCGCGAGAAGGAATATGTGGAGGCGGCCCGCTGTCTGGGCGTCACCCAGCGGGGAATTATCTTTCGCCATCTGGTCCCCAACTCCCTGTCACCCTTGCTGGTGGCGGTCAGCTTTGGTATTCCCGCCGCCATCTTTGGCGAGGCCGGGCTAAGTTTCCTGGGCATCGGCATCAACGACCCCATCGCCAGTTGGGGCAAAATGGTCGGCGTGTCCGGGGCCTACGTCCGGGTCTCCTGGCATATGGCCCTCTTCCCCACCCTTGCCATCGCTCTGGCTATGCTGGGTTTTTCCTTTTTGGGTGACGGTCTGCGCGATGCCCTGGACCCGAAGATGACCCGGTGAGTTGGATGTAGGAGTTCGACTTTTTCTGAAAAGTCGAACTCCTCTCTTTGAATCTGTGTGAGTAGACATTGAGATCGACTGAGAGGCTATTTGGCATGAGTACATCCCGACAAAACTACTTTTTGACACTCTTTCTTGCCCTGATTGCAGTTGTGATTGTCGCTTGCGGTGGCAACGCAGAGAATGCAGCCCCAGCCGCTACATCCCAGCCCGTGGCGACAATGCCCCCGGCCCAGTTTACCGCCGTAGCCGAACAATCCGCCTCCCAAAATACAAACGTTGCACCCAAAGTGGAGACACTCGTCACCCCCACCGTAGATGCCAGCCTGAGCCGGGGTGAACTGGTCTACAAGAATAAAAAGTGTGGGGATTGTCATGGCGCAAAGGGCGAAGGCGTAGCCGACAAAGGCAGCGCGCTGGCTGGAACGACTTTGGAATTCCAGAAATTTGAAGACATTCTGCGTACTGGGGACAACGGTATACTCGGCAATGACCATCTTTATGGAGCCAGCGCCATCAGCCCATCGGGGATGACCAATCTTTATGCCTTCGTGACCAGTCTCGCAAAGTGATACCGGTCACTTCTGTCGGTGATGCACTTTGAAAAAAGAAACGTGAAACGGGAGTGTCTGGACGATCTCCCGTTTCACGTTTCTTTTTTCTTCTGTCACCTGCTATGATGAATCTGTCAACTCTGTTCATTCTTTCCTCATCCCTTCCCCCGGAGGATTTTCGTTGATCGCCTATTGTCCCCGCAGCCGCTTTACCGCACCCGCCGAGGAAAGCCCTCTGCGCTGCCCCATCACCGGGGAACCCCTGGAATACCGGGAGATTCCCGCCTTTGACCCCGACCTGATCGATCCCAGCCAGGCCGGCCACTGGCGCTACGCGGCGATGCTGCCCGTCATCGCCCCCGGTCACAAGCGCATCACCCTGGGCGAAGGCTGGACGCCGCTGATCGACGACGAGTGGGAGGGGCTGCCCCTCTACTGGAAAAACGAGGGGCTGATGCCCAGCGGCTCGTACAAAGACCGGGGCGTGAGTGTGCTGGTCAACTTTCTGCTGGGCCAGGGCGCGCAGATTGTGATGGACGATTCCAGCGGCAACGCGGGGGCCAGCCTGGCCTGCTACGCGGCCCGGGCCGGGATCGAAGCCCGCATCTTTGTGCCCGCCACCGCACCGGAGCCAAAGAAGGCCCAAATTGCCGTCTACGGCGCAGAGTTGGTGGAAGTGAGTGGACCCCGCTCCGCGGCCATCGCCGCAGCAGAGGCGGCCCAGTCCTCGGATGCGGTCTATGCCTCCCACGCCTGGCATCCGGCCTGTCTCTTTGGCTTTATGACCAATGCCTGGGAGATTTGGGAGCAGCTAGGGCGCAAAGTGCCCGATTGGATCATTACCCCCTGCGGCTATGGCGGTCTCTTTCTCGGCTCCTGGCGGGGCTTTGAACATCTGTACGAATGCGGCATTATCAATAAACTGCCGGGGATGGTGGCTGTGCAGGCCGAGCCGATTACTCCCATCAGCGACGCCTTTCTCAACAAATGGGAAGACATCCACCCCCGCCGCCAGCTTTTCCCCAAAATGCTGGCCGACGGTATCGCCGTGGAAAAACCCGTGCGCAGCCGCTCGATCCTCTCCGCCATTCACCGCTCCGGGGGTATGGCCTTGACTGTCAATGACCGGGAGATTGGCGAGGCTCACGCCGCGCTGGCCGAACGGGGCATCTTTGTAGAGCCAACCAGCGCTACGGTGGCCGCGGCCCTACGCAAGCTGAAACCCCACGTGCGTTCCGGCGAGACGGTTGTTGCCAATTTAACCGGTCTTGGCCTGAAAAAGTTGCCAGACCTACAGGATATCCCATGACCGCTGCCCATCGCCCTGTGGCCGAATTTCAAAGCAGTCTGGACTTCACCTTCAACGACCCTGCCCTGCTCCAACGCGCCTTTGTCCATCGCAGCTATCTGAACGAGGCCGACGATGACTTTGACCTGCGCGATAACGAACGCCTGGAGTTTTTGGGGGATTCTGTATTGGGTTTTGTCGCCAGTGAACTGCTCTTTGCGCGTTATCCCGACCGGCTGGAAGGCGAATTGACAAACCTGCGCGCCGCCCTTGTGCGCCGGGAGACCCTTTCCCGCTTTGCCAACGAACTGGCACTGGGCGAATTTCTGCTGCTGGGGAAAGGGGAGGAGGAGAGCGGCGGACGCACCCGGCCCGCCACTCTCTGCGCCACTTTCGAGGCGCTGGTAGGGGCCATCTATCTGGACCAGGGAGTCGGTCGGGTGCGCGAATTCTTGAAGCCCCGGCTGATGTCGGAAGTGGAACGGGTTGCCCCCCGGGCCCTGGCCAAAGACCCCAAGAGCCGTCTGCAAGAGTGGATTCAAAGCGAGATGGGCGTTACCCCTCGCTATAAAACTGTCCTCACCGAAGGGCCAGACCACGCCCGGGTCTTCACCGTGCAGGTGACTGCGGACAAAATTCCGTATGGGGTTGGCCGAGGACGCAGCAAACAGGAAGCTGCCCAGGCCGCCGCCGCTATGACCCTGCGCAATTTCGGCCAGCCCGCACCAGAATATGTCGCGGACCCCGGGCTGGAAGCAGCATTTCCTGTAGCGGCCGAAGATGAAAAATGATCAAAAACAAAAAAGGACCCTTCGGGTTATCGAAGGGTCCTTTTTTGTTTTTGGCGGGAGCGACGGGATTTGAACCCGCGACCTCCGGCTTGACAGGCCGACATGCTAACCGCTACACCACGCCCCCAGAACTAGCCCCCAGAACTACATTGCGCATAAGCAACGAAAAGTATTCTAGCACCGGCGGCAGTGATTGTCAAATTGACGGCCTGAAAGTACACAGCAAAATTCGGGGTGAGCAGTTACACTCAGACGTACAGATCCAGCCCCCAGCTGCTATCTGCGCTCTGGCTGCGGCCCGTGTCTGGTTGAGCCGCCGACGGTGTAACCGCCTGCCTGTTTTGAGTCTCGTAGAGAGAGAACGGTTGCAGGCTCTTTCCCGGAGACAGGGCTATCTCCAGTTCAAATTTCGTGGAATTGTCCCCAGCCTCTGCGCCATTTTTCTCTTGCTTTTTCTCGCGGATAGCTTCCATCTCTTCCCGGTTTTCTTCCTGAATTTCCTGACGGGCTTCCTGGGCCATTTGGGCGGCGGCCACGGCTACGCTGCGATCAGCGCCCGATGGATCAACAGGGGCCAGGGCCGCCTGCTGCAATTGTTGGGCCTTGCGCAGTGTTGCTTCCGGGTCGCCTTGCACGGGGGCCATATCCACCTGCACCTCGCCGCCAATCGCATAGCGCTTGCCATCCGGCCCCACCTGATAGGTGTATTGGGCCCCCCCTATGGCGTGCTGGCCTGCGGCTACCAGATGGGCCTGCTCGTGACGACGCACCTGAGCATCCCGCTGGCGCAGGGCATCCACTGTCTGCTTCTCCTCTTCAGAGAGCGTGCCGGTCAGATTCACCGAGACAATTTTGGCCCCACCCACCGGCGAGGCAATCGTGTCCAGCCCTGCGCTACAACAGAGCGTACACTTGCAGGTCATCACATGGGGTCCGGTCGCCATTTCCAGCGTCGCCGGCTTGGGAACCGATTCGAGAGTGGCCGATTGAGCCATCACGGGTGTCGTCACCGGCTCGGTCTCTGAATGCAGCTCACCCCTGCCGCGATTGGAAAACGCTGCCCACATCCGCAGACTTGTGTGATTGGAACCGAGAGGTGATACAGGCTCGATCACGATGATTATCTCCAATAGGCGCTCCTGCGCCATTGCTAGGTAACTGTCAAGAAATAACCTAGGGGTTTCGCAGACACAATTCCGGGAATCGGCCACAATATCTCTCGGCTTTCCCCTCATCGCCTGGCCGATTCCCGGAATCAGACCGGTAACTTATTGCTTGACGCTTACTAGGGATGTACCGGGTGTCGATACAATTCTTTGGTATGTGTATCGACCCTTTCCAAAGAACTGTTCAATTGGGTGAAGGGGGATTCATAGGTCAATTGGCTTATTCGCCTGGACGATAGGGCACATATCAGACGGGGGGCAAAGATAGAAAAGTGCCGGGGATTTGAGAAAGTTCCCGGCACTTACGCTCCTGCAAGTTTCCAGGCCGCTTGCTGTAACTGTTCAGCCACCCCTCCCCATTCTAGGGAGGGAACTGGATCGACTCCTCCCCCAAGCTGGGGGAGTTGGGTGGGGGTGCGCAGTCACCGCTCGCTTTAGGGCACGATAATTGTCTTCAGCGAAGCCTGCTCGTCTTCCGACGCGGTCTCGGCCTGAAAGACGGCGGGCAGATCGGCCAACCGGTGACGGGTGGAATTTTCCAGGATAACGTCGAGATTGAAGACGCCCCGCTCCACGGCCCGGAAGGCTTCCCGCATATTTTCAATGGACCGCAGCTTTGTGTAGTGGACAGCGTTCAGATTACGCACTTCCAGCCCGTCCTCGTGGAAGCGGTGGAAGCAGAATTCCTTGACCGGCGCGTAGTTGTCGCCGTAGAGGGCCAGAATGCCGTTGTGTCCCACCATTCCCAACGCCTGTACCAGCCCAATGCCTGTACCGCCCACGGCTTCGATGGCCACGTCCACGCCCGCGCCCTTTGTCATCTCGTCCACCGCGGCCACGGGATCGACCCTCCGGGCGTTGATTGTGTGATGCGCGCCTAACTTGCGGGCGATCTCCAACTTTTCCGGGGAAACGTCGATGGCGATGACCTGAGACGCTCCCGATTTGAGCGCGCCCTGGAGCAGGATATTCCCGGCAAAGCCCACGCCATTTACCGCCACCACATCCCCCAGCTTTACCCCTGTGTGGATGGCAGCCCAGACCGCGCAGCCCAGGGGTTCATAGAGACAGCCCACCTCGAACGAGACGCTGCTGGGGATGGGCTGGATGTGGGCCAGGTCTACCACCCAATAGTCCGAGTAGGTGGGGTAGATGAGACTGCCCACCCGATCCCCTATCCGCACTGTGCCACCGCCCAGATATTCCTCCACCCCACTACCCATCTCCACAATTGTGCCGCCCCCCTCGTGGCCGAGGGGTCCCATAGGATAGGCGTGGGAGCGGTCTGTCTTGCTGTGCGCGCCCAGTTGCACCTCTGGTCCACCTTTGGCTTCGTCCTGGGGACGCACGGTAATGTCCCGATAGAAGTAGCGCTCGGAGCCGCAGACCGACGCCTGGTGGGTTTTCACCAGCACTTGTGTCGGTTTGAGAGGCGGAAGGGTAATGGTTTCGATGGTGAGTTTGTTGGGTTCGAGATAGATAACGCGGGTATCGATCATTGAAATTTCTCCTGGGGAATGGCAGGCGGAAGATGATACTACGGCGGGTGCGGGCTGATCTACAGCAGCACTGAAAAAACAGGCAGTTTGGAATTCAAAGGATTTAACCAGCTTTTGACAAGAAGCACAAGACGAATGTATGTTGCCAATTTTACCCGATACATTCGGAATTGAAGTATACTCAGACCCGGGATTCGCGCAGAAACCAGCCATCTACCCTTCGATCTGGCCGCCTGACGCCGCCACAACGAATACGAGGCAAACAGTGGGTTCTCATCCGCACAACCTGGCAATGCGCTTTCTTCTGGAACTGGTTGCGTTGGTGGCCCTGGGGCGCTGGGGCTGGCTGCAAAGCGAAGGGCCGCTACGCTTTGTGTTGGCCCTGACCATTCCCCTCCTGGCCGCGCTGCTCTGGGGCACATTGGCTGTGCCGGACGATCCCAGCCGGTCGGGACGTGTACCTCTCCCGATTCCTGGAACCCTGCGCCTGTTACTCGAACTGCTGTTCTTTACGCTGGCAACCGCCGCGCTCTTTGCCATCGGCGCGGCCACGTTCGGATGGATACTTGGGACTGGCGTCCTCATCCACTATGCCCTCTCCTATGACCGCCTACGCTGGCTGGTGAAGCAGAAGCCCTAGCCGAAGCCCCAATGAGCCATATCCGCGCCCTCCGCCTGCCCGAACTTCTCGCCGAAAACCCCGCCTTCCGCCGCCTGTGGCTGGCGCTGCTGGTGGTTTTTACCGGTGACCGCTTCGGCTCGATTGCCATGAATTTGTATGTGCTGAAGCTGACCGGCTCCGACGGCGCGCTGGCGGGGATGCTGGCGATTCAGTCTCTGCCGTCGCTCTTTGTCGCGCCCCTGGCCGGGGTCTGGATCGACAGGTTGAGCCGCCGCCGGGTGCTGCTTGTGGGCAATTTTATCTCGGCACTGGTCTACGGGCTGCTGCCCTTCACCCAAGAATTATGGCAGATTTATCTGCTGGCTCTGCTGGCCCGGGCCACCGCCACCTTTCTGTTGCCTGCCCAGCGTGCGCTGGTCCCCGATCTGGTGGAGAGCAGGCAGGTGGTTCAGGCCAACGCGACGATCAGCGCGGGCCAGCAGATGATTCTGTTGGTGGGTGCGTCCCTGGCCGGGCTGCTGGTCGGCTTTGCTGGGGCGGGTGCGGCCTTTGCCTTCAATGGGTTCACCTATCTGGCCGCCAATGGGCTGTTGATGGGGATTCGGGGGGAGCTGCCCCGGACGACTGTCAATGGCCGCTCCATCACCCAATTTCTACGGGAATTGCGGGATGGCTTTACCTTTGCCCTGGGCCATCCGGGGCTGCGGATCGTCCTCATCGCCTCTTTCGCCACGGCCATTGCCGGCGCGATGCTGGGCACAATGGAGGTGATTCTCATCTCCGAAAACCTGGGCGGCGGCGAGGCGGGCTATGGCTATATGCTTTCGCTGGTCGGGGTCGGTGCGATATTTGCTTCTCTGGCCGCGCCCCGGCTGAACCGGCGCTATTCCCTGGCCGGTCTGTACGTGGCCGGGGTGGTGGGCAGCGGGCTGGGCTTCTTTGTCTATGCCAACGCGGGCAATCTCTGGCTGGCAATCCTGGCCGCGGGGCTGCACGCTTTCCCCTGGTTTCTACGCCAGATTGTGATAGACAGCATTGTGCAACAATGGACCGCACCCCACCTGCGCGGGCGGGTCTTTGCGATTTTGCAGATGGAGCGCCCGCTGGGGTTACTTCTCTTTACGGGGCTGTTTTCGGCGTATATCGACAGGCTGGGGCCAGTCGTTCTGATTAATCTGGCAGGGGTGATCTACACGGGGATCGGGCTGTGGGTGCTCAGCCGCGTCGCCATCTTGCGTCGGGCTGACGGCGTGACAACCCATCTATAGTCTGCTATACTGATCGTATGACACTGGCAACCCAGACCCGCCCACCCAACCATACGTTTGAATATGGCGGAAATAGAGGCGCGTATCTGGCGGTTTATGAGTCGAATGCCGATATCTGAATGAGCATAGAGAGAGAATTAATGAAGTATAGAAATCAAACCGATGATTCCCCAGGAGAGGTCGATGGGGCCGAACAAATCGGGGATCCTTCAATTCATCAGTTACCCCTGCTGGACGCCCAACCAACGAGACGACGTGAAATCCCCTATCAGACGGCGCTGGCTGAGCTTTTGCGTGAAGATTTAAGCTTTCATCGCGCAGACACAAGCTACGCTTCTCACGATTTTCACGCATTCCCGGCAAAGTTTCCGCCGCAATTGCCTGAAAAGTTTATCTTGGGTCTGACCGATCCTGGCGATCTGGTGTTGGACCCGATGATGGGATCTGGCACAACCATTTTAGAGGCAATCCTTAAGGGAAGAAATGCAACGGGTTTCGACATCGATCCACTTGCTCGTCTTATTGGCCGAGTCAAGACGACTCCCCTTGAAGCAGAACAGGTCCATCACGCTGGGCAAGCAGTAATTGAACGTGCAGACAAAGAAACGCGCGATTGTTCTGCAGAGATTGTGAAGGAATTAGACGCTAAATGGGATGCTGCTACGCGGAAGTTTGTCCAGTATTGGTTTGCTCGCGAAACGCAAATCGAGTTACACGCGTTGGCCCGGAACATCGGACGCGTGGAAAACCCTGACATTCGCGCATTTCTCGAACTGGCCTTTTCCGCAACGATTATTACAAAAAGTGGCGGCGTTTCCTTAGCCTTTGATTTGGCGCATACCCGGCCACACAGGGCAAAGGTGGTCTACGCAAAGAGCGGTAAACTCGTACTTGGCGAAGATTTAGCAGAGTCAGACAACCCCAGAATTCAGTTTCTGACAAAGACCCTGCGTTCCCCATTACATGAATTCCGAAAACGCTTGCATCAAAATCTGATGAGTCTGTACGAATTACGGCCTGATCTTCTCTCACCGGTCATACGCGAGGGAAACGCCCAATCGCTCCCATTACCTGACGCTTCCGTGGATTTGATTGTGACATCTCCTCCCTATGCGTCCCATGCGATTGACTATATGCGCGCACATAAGTTCTCACTGGTTTGGCTGGACTATGCCATTGAAGAACTGACCGAGACCCGATCAGGCTATATCGGGGGCGAGTCAACAAATGACTTTGATTTTGAAGAACTCCCACCCTATACCCGGCAGGTAATTGGGGCCGTCGAACAGATTGACGCTAAGAGGGGTCGAGTCCTGCACCGATACTACTCGGAAATGGCTCGCGTATTGAGAGAGATGCACAGGGTTTTGCGACCGGACAAAGCCGCGGTAGTTATAGTGGCAAGTTCAATTATGCGCGGGATCGACACAGAGACAGACAAATGCCTGAGTGAAATCGGTCAAGAAGTTGGATTCGCTGTGCCCCAAATCGGGGTTCGGCATCTGGACAGAAATAAGCGAATGATGCCAGCCGGTATAAAAATCAATCATCAGTCACAAATCCAGCAGCGAATGCACGAAGAGTACGTAATCGGTTTTCATAAAGTGGAATGCGAAGGAGAGAGGCCGTGAGTATCGCTGACATTCGCCGTTCGTATCACAAAGCAGTCTTCGCGGATATTTTGCGCGTCTCCCGACCGCGTATCGAAGGCGGGTATCCGAATTTTGCGGATGGAAGCAGTGTGTTAAGCGTCCAATATGCTTGGGGAATAGTCGAACGTATCGCCCTGCCTGCACTGCAGGGGCAAATACCCGGACAAACCGCCGGTTCTTTGTTCGAGAAGACGACGAGAGATTATGTCGAAGCCTCATTCTCCAAACTTCAGCATATTCGTCCTGGCGCGTGGGAGCATTCTTGTCTGGGTACGGCTATTTCCAACTTCGTCCAATACGAACACCTGTCGGAGATCGAGGCAATGCTTGCCGACAACCGCGCGCTGAAAGCAGCCTTCGGGGGGAATTATATTGTTTCACCCGACATTGTGATTGGGCGCGCCCCGATTGAGGATGCCGAATTGAACCAGGACGGTATTCTGGACAAGTCGGGTGACACCTATGCACGCCATACACCCGTACGGGCAAGCAATCAGACGAACCGACGACATCTTTTACACGGGGTGATTTCATGCAAATGGACTTTACGCAATGACCGTGCGCAGAATACCAAGACCGAAGTCCTGAACCTGATCCGAAACCGTAAGGGGCACTTACCTCATATCGTCGCTGTTACAGCAGAACCGCTACCTTCCAGATTGGCTGCGCTTGCATTGGGGACAGGTGATCTGGACTGCGTGTATCATTTCGCGCTTAACGAGCTACTGGATGCAGTAGGTGATGCAAATCATCTGGACGCCATCGATCTGCTTGAAATGATGGTCGAAGGAAAACGACTGCGCGATATCAGCGACCTGCCATTCGATCTGGCAGCATAGACAAAACCACCGGTCATAACGAGCAATGAACGCAACCCAACCCCAATGGACCAGCCATTTCCACGTCGTCCTGCTGGACACGGCACAGCAACGCGTCTACCTGCTGCCCGGTGACGGTGGCTGGGCGCTGCCCGCGCTGGAGGAAGCAAAACAGAACCGGTGGTGGGACGTCTATCTGGCCGGGTGGATGGGAATGGAATCGACTGCCCGGCTCAAAGAACTTTGGGAGTTGGCAAAGCCCCTGGCCGCGCTGCACCAGGCCGTCAGCTATCTGCACATTCTGCTCGGCCAGGAGGAGGCGGTCCACCCGGAGATGGCGTCTGGCCTGCGGGATTTTGTGGCCCATACGCTGAAAGCGATGGGGAAAATTTGACATTCCCCCGGCTCCGGTGTACTCTCATTGCAGTTTTCCAGCTATGTTCGGATAAATTGATGCAAACCCAACCGTTCGTCGCCAAGAAAAAGAGCAAGAAGCAGAAGCCGGACTAGCCTGTCTGGGTTTTTGTGTTTGCTCAGTGACGCACCAGTAACGACGCAACGCAACCGGCCATCCAGACAGGATGCGCCGGTTTTTTTGCGCCCCTTCCCCAAGCAACGCGGCAACGGGGAAAGGCCAAAGACGGCCATCCTGAAATTCAGGGAACAGGGATTGGGGATTAGGGATTGGGAAGAAGATGCGCATTCGTCGCCTTCTTCCCAGTCCCCAATCCCCAGTCCCCAATCCCCTATCCCTATCCTTCCAGGAGACCCGTCTATGTCGCTCGACAGTTTCGCTATTATTGAATCCACCCTGCGCGAGGGGGAGCAGTTTGCCAACGCCTTCTTCACCAGTGACCAGAAAGTGGAGATTGCCCGCCTGCTCGACGCTTTTGGGGTAGAATATCTGGAACTCACCTCCCCCGCGGCCAGCCCCCAGAGCCGGGACGACTGCGCCCGCATCGCCGGATTGGGATTGAAGGCGAAGATCCTCACCCACACCCGCTGTCATATGGACGACGCCAAGCAGGCCATCGATACGGGCGTAGACGGCATCGACGTTCTCTTTGGCACAAGCAGCTATCTGCGCGAGTTTTCCCACGGCAAAGACATCCCCTATATTATCGAGCAGGCCATCGAAGTCGTCGAATTCATCAAAAGCCAGGGGCTGGAGGTGCGCTTTAGCAGCGAGGACTCCTTCCGCAGCGATCTGGTGGATCTGCTGACCATCTACCGGGCCGTGGACAAAATCGGCGTGACCCGGGTGGGGATTGCGGACACAGTGGGCGTGGCCAATCCCCGGCAGGTCTACGATCTGGTGCGGACGTTGCGGGGGGTGGTGCGCTGTGACATCGAATTTCACGGTCACAACGACACGGGCTGCGCCATCGCCAACGCCTATTGCGCGCTGGAAGCCGGGGCCACCCACATCGACACTTCTGTCCTGGGCATCGGCGAGCGCAACGGCATCCCCTCCCTGGGCGGGATGATTGCCCGGATGTATACCCACAACCCGGAGCAGATACGGCGCAAATACAACCTGCCCCTCCTGCGCGAGGTGGAAAATTATGTGGCCGGGCTGGTGGGGGTGGATGTGCCCTTCAACAATTACATCACCGGCTACACCGCCTTTACCCACAAGGCCGGCATCCACGCCAAAGCCATTCTCAACAACCCCAGCACCTACGAAATCCTCGACCCCGCCGACTTTGGCCTGACCCGCTACCTGCACATCGCCCACCGGCTGACCGGCTGGAATGCGGTGAAGCAGCGGGCCGAACAGTTGCAGCTCAACCTGAGCGACCCCCAGGTGAAGGTCGTTACGGCCCGCATCAAAGCCGAGGCGGACCAGCGCAAGCTCAGCCTGGACGATGTGGATGTGTTGCTGCGGGAGTATCACAGCGAGGCCGGGCAGGTGGAGGCATTGGGGGAGTTGATTCTGGCTGGCTGATGTGGGAAACTGATGGGGAAGATCGGGACGCAGATGAACGCGGAAAAGGCTGAATTGAAAAACGACCCCCAGGCGTGGACAACCCGCGCCACCCGCACCGCCTTCCGCAACCGCTGGCTGGCCGTGGAGATCGATGAAGTCGAACTGCCGACTGGCGTCACCTACGAATACACCCGACTGTTGCCCGCTGGTGTGGGCGTGGCGGTCATCGGCTTCAACGCCGCGGGCGAAGTTCTGCTGGAACGGGAGTACCGCCACGGCGTCGGCGAAGTGGTCTGGCAGCTTCCCGGCGGGCTGGCGGACAGCGGCGAAGAACTGCGCGACGCAGGCCTACGAGAGCTGCGGGAGGAGACCGGCCACGCGCCGTCCGCGGTCAACGACGAAACCGTGCGCTACTTGGGCAGCGTCTGGGACAACCCCGGCTTCGGCCCAGCCATCAGCCACATCTATGCGGCCTGGGGATTGACACCGGTCAGCGACACCCGCCGGGACTCCGCCGAGTTCGTCAGCCTCCATTGGGTCACACCTGCCTGGCTGAAAGAGGCGGTACGCGACGGCACAATCCGCGACCGGGTGGTGGTGGCCGCGGTGGGGTGGCTGGTGTTGAATGGCTGGATGTGAAGTATTGCGTATTGCGTATTTCGTAGGCGGTCACAATTGAGGCGCATCGGACAATACGCGTACAGGCGAAACAGGGCCAGCCATTTCATCACTCCCCTTCTTTTTTCAAAAGCAGGACCGACATGACTACTTACGCAATACGCAATACGCAATACGCTCCTTCCCCCCAAACTTTCGCCCAAAAAGCCCTCGCCCGAGCCGCCGGACTCAGTTCTGTGGAGGTCGGCCAGGTGGTGGACGCCCGGCCCGATGTGGTGTTGAGCCACGACAACACCGCGGACATCCGGCGCACCTGGCTGGAATTCGGCCAGGTACGGGTGACGATCCCGGAGAAGCTGGCGATTACCCTGGACCACGCGGTGCCCGCGCCGACGACGAAGCACGCCCAGAACCACGCGGAGATTCGGGCTTTTGTGGCGGAGCAGGGCATCCGCAACGCCTTTGAAGTGGGCCGGGGCATCTGCCATCAGGTATTGAGCGAGGAGGCGCTTGTCCTGCCCGGTCAGTTGATTCTGGGCGCGGACAGCCACACCCCCCATTTCGGCTGGATGGGTGCCTTCGGCGCAGGCATCGGCCGCACAGAAGTGGCGACCCTCTGGGCCACGGGGGAACTCTGGCTGCGGGTTCCCGAATCCATGCGCATTGTGCTGGACGGCCCACTGCCCCCCGGCGTCACCGCCAAAGATTTCGCCCTGCGCATCATCGGCGACCTGGGCGCGGACGGTGGGCTGTACGCGTCGGTGGAATTCAGCGGCAGCGGCATTGAGGCGCTGAGCTTAGAAAGCCGGATGGTCCTGCCCAATATGATGGCGGAGTTTGGCGCCAAGACGGCGTATATCGCGCCGGACGAAAAGGCATTTGCGTATCTGGCGGAGAGGCTGGCGCGACGGCAGACCGCGGACGGCGGACGGCGGACGACGAACGACGGACAACCGACGACCGACGAAATCGCAACTCGCAATTCGCAACTCGCCGCCAACGCGCTTTACCCCGATGCCGACGCCGCTTACATCTCCGAACACCGCTACGCCGCCGCGGATTTGGAGCCTTATGTGGCCTGCCCCCATTCGGTGGACAAGCTGGCGACCCTCTCCCAGGTGGCGGGGATTCGGGTGCAGCAGGCATTTTTGGGAACCTGCACGAATGGCCGTCTGGAAGACATTGCGGCCGCGGTCGAGGTGATCCGGGGCAAACGGGTGGCCCCGGGAACCCGTTTTCTGGTAATTCCCGCCTCGCGGGAAATACTGCAGGACGCGCTGCGCCTGGGCTATATCGAAGCGCTGGTGGACGCCGGCGCACACATCGGCACGCCCGGCTGCGGTCCCTGTATGGGCAACCACATGGGCGTCCCCGCGCCGGAGGAGGTGACGATCTCCAGCGCCAACCGCAACTTCCAGGGCCGGATGGGGACGAAAAACGCCGAAATCTACCTGGCGAGTCCCGCGGTGGTGGCGGCCAGCGCGGTGAGGGGAATGATCGCCGGACCATCTGACGTTTTGGGGAATGAATGAGTGTAGTGCGTATTTCGTAGGTAGTGGCGCCGTCTCTGCTTTCTCTGTTTTAGGGGAGTAGAGTAACTTAGGGCTTGTCAAAGAATAACTTCCCGTTTTGGTGCGTCGCACTGTCCAGATGAGGTTGCGGACTAGAGTCATTTCGTGGACAGTGCGACGCACCGGATGGAACTTATTTCTTGACGAGTCCTTAGTACGCCACTACAAGGGGTCAAGAAAAACGCCTCAATCATCACTACTTACGCAATACGAAATACGCTATATCGATGACGGAACAACCAATGCCAACAACCGGCCTCGCCTGGAAATACGGCGACAATATCAATACGGATGTGCTCTTTCCGGGCAAATACACCTATACCGCCCAGGGACGGGCAGAGATTGCCAGCCACGCGCTGGAGGATTTGGACCCGACATTTGTGAAGGGCGTGCGGCCCGGCGATGTGATTGTGGGGGGCAGCAACTTTGGCTGCGGTTCCAGCCGGGAACAGGCCGCGTCCTGTCTGGTCTACAACGGCGTGGCCGCGGTGATCGCCGAGAGTATCGGGCGCATCTTCTATCGCAACGCCATCAATTTTGGCCTGCTGGTCATCACCTGCCCGGAGGCGGCGCGAGCGATTCAGGCGGGGGACGAAGTGACGGTCGATCTAGCCCGGCACCGCATCATTACACCGTCCGGCGAGTTCACTTTTCCGCCTTTCAGCGCCAGTGTCGGCCAGATTTTGCAGGCGGGCGGGCTGGTGGAGTATGTCAAAGCGAAGCTGCAAGAGACGGCCTGAGAAACAAAGTACACGGATTTGCACGGATGGGATGGATTGACACGGATGTGGCCGAGCGGGTGCAGGGGTATCTGCACGTAAAGGCGAGAGCCGGGCGCGAGTCATTGATCGTCGGAGGCTTTACGCTCTATCTGCCGATGGGGAACGAAAGCGGCGGGGTGGGGCTGGCCGTGCCGAATCGGTCCGACAGCGCGCTGAATCCGTCTGTTCTGGAACGGATCGAGCGGATTGCCGCCAAGCGGGGCCATCGGCTCTGCTTTCACTGGCTGGACTGTTATGCACCGAAGCTGGCAGAGGCGCTGGGTATAACGGGCTATGCCGTGCGGGAATCGACACCCCTGCTGGTGTGCGAACCGGGCCAGGTGATTTCCCCTCCAACAGAGCCGTTAGAAATGGTGACAGTTTCGGCGGATTCGCCGTCAGAGGATGTGGCCGAGAACTGGAACATCAACGCACAGGGCTTTGACCCAACAGCCACGCTGGCGGGGCCGGGCGACGCGGAGGACTTTCGCCACATTCTGGTAAAAAGCCGGGCTTTCACGGCGCGATTGAATGGGGTGGGCGTATCGGCGGGGATGTACACGGACATCCACAACGGGGTGACCGAACTGGTGGGCATCGCCACTTTGCAGGAATATCGGCGGCGGGGATTCGGCGGCGCGTTGACAGCTTTCGCCACCCGTACCGCCTTCGCCGACGGCGCGACACTGGCCTTTCTCACCGCGGCCAGCGAAGAAGCGAGTCGGGTCTACAAACGGGTCGGCTATCAACCCGCAGGAAATCTGCTACTGTGGGCAAAGCGAATTTGATAATCTGTGTTTATCGGCGAAAATCTGCGTCCCAAATCTTGCTTTTCATCCGTGAAAATCCAGACAATCCGTGTGCATCCGTGTCCTATTGTGAGCCTGTGCAATGTATAGAATCGCGTTGATCCCCGGCGACGGGATTGGAAAAGAAGTGGTGCCCGCGGCAGCGCGGGTGCTGGAAGAGACCGGTCTGTCCCTCCATTTTATCGAGTTGGAGGCGGGCTGGGAGACCTTCCAGCGCACGGGCAACGCGCTGCCGGACGAAACTGTGACGGCGTTGAAAAGCTGTCACGGCGCACTCTTTGGCGCGGTCAGTTCGCCCAGCCACCGGGTTCCCGGCTACTCCAGTCCGATTGTAGCCCTGCGCCAGATTCTTGACCTCTACGCCAATCTGCGCCCGCTGGTCAGCGCACCTGTGCCCGGTAGCCGTCCGGGGGTGGATATGCTGATTGTGCGGGAGAACACAGAGTGCCTGTATGTGAAGCGGGAGCGGCTGGAAGATGGCGGCGATACGGCGATTGCCGAGCGGGTGATTACCCGGCGGGCGTCGGAACGCATCGCTCGGATGGCTTTCGCCCTGGCCGGGCAAAGGCAAAAGGCAGAAGGGAGCACTGGCGGACCAGCGGAAGGCAAAAGGGCGCTGGTGACGATTGTGCATAAGGCGAATGTGCTGTCGGTGACGGACGGGCTGTTTCGGGAAGCAGCGCTGGCTGTGGCCGCTGAGTTTCCCGATATGCCGGTGGAGGAACAACTGGTGGATTCGATGGCCTACCGGATGATTCTGGAGCCGGAGCGCTACGATGTGGTGGTAGCCCCCAACCTCTACGGCGATATCCTCAGCGACGCCGGCGCGGCCCTGGTGGGTGGTCTGGGGCTGGTACCCAGCGCCAATGTGGGGGACGGCTTTGTGCTGGCCGAGCCGGTCCACGGCAGCGCGCCGGACATTGCCGGGCAGGGCATCGCCAACCCTATCGCTACCATCCGGGCCGCGGCGCTGCTCCTGGCCCATCTGGGAGAAAACGCCG
>JAHDWH010000104.1 GCA_023384455.1 Caldilineaceae bacterium
TCCAGATGAAAGACAGAGCCATTCCAAAGCTGGATGCTCTCATAGACGCCAAACGCGCCGTAGAGCGTGTTGCCCAGCACAGTGACAGTCGCCAGCCCTGGCTGAATCAGTTCGCCATTACAAACCACAAAGCGGGTCGAGATGCTGTTCATTCACAATTCACAGTTCTGCATTCACAATTTTCCTGCCACCCTTCGACAGGCTCAGGACACCACCTGCCACCCCTACAACTGCCCGGCTATCTCGGCTGGTGTGCCCACCAACCGGCGCACCTTCACCCCCTGACTGTTCAGGAAGATGAGTTGAAATTCGGGTATCGACCGCCCATCCCCCACAACGCTCACCTGCCGGGCACGGGCTGCCTCCTGATAATCGAAGCCAAAACCCAATCCCTTTTGCGCCAGCACAGGCAGCAGGCCAGCTAACTGTGCCTGAATCTCCGGTGTGTCACTGGCGGCGAAGAGTACGTAGTGGTCCAGGGGCGAGCCACTGCTGGCTGGCGTGACCGGCGGTGGGATGGGGTCCGGTTCCGGCGTGGGTTCCGGGAGAGGAGCGGGGGCAGGAATCGCCAACTCCACCGTGCGTTTGTTGCGCCCGTCCATAGCCAGCGCACCGGATTTGACCAGGGGTTCGCTTTCGCCGGGCCGCAGAATCTGTACGTGATAGATGCCCGGGGCCAAATTGCGCAGCCGAAACGCACCGCTCTGTCCCAGCGGACCTTCGGCCATAGTTTCGCCCGCCTGCACCAGACGCAGGAGCAGACCGCCCCCGCCCTGGACTGTCCCTTCGATCACACTTTCGGCCGCGGCCAGAACCAGCGCCACCTCCACGCTCTTTCCCGCTTGCACCAGCACAGGAATGCTCTGGCTTTCCAGTTGCAAAGTATACTCCCCGGCCACCACAGACTGAAAAGTGAAGCTGCCATCGCCAGCAACCCCAGCCGTAGCCAGCGGGTTGCCTGCCTGCAAAAGCGCAACCGTCAGCCCCTCCCGGCTGTTTTCCACCCGTCCCCGAATCGTCCCGGTTGTGACTCTCTGGGGCGCTGTCACCTCCTGAAAGATGACCAGAAAGGAATGATGGAAAAGGGTGTTACCGGTCTGGGTTCCGTCCGGCGCCGGCTCGTCCGGGTGGCTGCTGCTCACGCCGTGTACTTTATCGCTGGGCATCCCCCGCATCTCCACCGAGCATACCTGCCACTTGAAGAGCGGAAAATTGGTAGCTGGCTCATTGATCGGTTTGTCCAGGGTGGCCGCCTGCTCGCCACCCTCCCAGGTGATGAAAGCCTGGCTATTGAAGGCCCGGCTGCCGTCGGTCTTGGATGCGTCAATGTAGAGATGATGACGCCCCCCATTTTCTTCCGGGCTGAGATGATGCACCCGGGTCACCCGCCAATAGCGGGTGCCTGGCTCCACGGCGATCTGCTCTACTGTCACCCCATAGGCTTCGGCATTGCTCACCAGTTCGGGCAGTCCGGCGGCATCTGTGGCCCTGGGCAAGGAACGGCTACTCTCCCCGGGGCTATCCTCCCCCTCGTCACCCGTCAGCCAACGTACAAAGCGCTCCATTGAACTCATAGCAATCCCTCCAACTCCTGGCTCAGTTTTTCCACATCATCCGAGACCCGCTGCACAGGGATACGTGCGGCCGCCAGGGCCTGAATCACTTGGGGCGCTGGTTGACCGATGATTGTCACCCGATCCGCCTTTGTCACCGTCTCCCCGTCAAAGCCGACGGCTGCTTTTGTGCGCAGAATATAGGGCTGGGCCGCCAGCAGACGCTGGGCCGTGAGCGCCGGGTTGCTATTATCCAACAGCAGGTAGTGGCGCAGGGGGCGATTCCCCGTAGTGGGCGTCCCCACGGGCTGGCTGGGGGGGCGCAGGGGGGGCTTTTCGGTGATGGGGGGGGGCAGGCGCAGGCTGCGCTCCACATCGATCACCCCGTCCAGACGGATGTCCGCGGCCAGAATGCCCGCACCGGTCACCTCCAGGCTATAGGAGCCTGCGCCCAGCCCGGCAAAACGAAAGCGCCCGTCCTCATCGGTCTGGGTCTCGGCCACACGGCTGCCCGGCGTGCGCAGAAAGAGCACCAGTCTGGCCGCGGGCTGCTCCTGATGGGTGGTGACGCGTCCACTAATGACGCTGCGCTCCCCCTGCTCCCGGTCAAAAACCGGCCCATCCGCCGCGCTGCGCCCGTCCGAAACCGCCTTCTGGGCTGGCAATTCGCTGGCCTCCAGACGCAGGCTATAGCTGTCCGCGGGCAGCCCCACAAAGCGATAGACGCCATCGGCCCCGCTCATCGCCTGCTTGCGAATGCTGTACTCCTCACTGGTCAAGCTGACCTTTTCCCCTGCCTTGGCTGGCAAGACCCGCCCGCTGATCTGCCCCTGCATTGGGAATTCGACCCGGGCCTCGTCAGAGCCGTTGAGGGTCAGCTCCTCTGCAATCACCCCTACCCCTTCCAGACTGAGCTGGTAGACCCCGGCCGGCAGGGCATCAAAACGGAAAGCCCGCTCCTGATCCAGCCGCACGGCCTGGGGTCCACCCCCGCCCCCGCTGAGGGTCACCGCGCCGTTGAGGGGTCCACCGGCAACCCGACCCACAAGCGCGCTGCGGGCACTGGGCCGGGCTGTGCTGATCAATTGAAAGGTGACATCGTAGGTGATCGGACGGCTGCGGTTGGGCAGATTGGCCGTCACCAGATCGTCGGCCACTTCGCTTTCGTGTTCCGGGTCCACCACATCCACCAGAAAGACCCCTGGCGTATGGATAAACTCGAAATAGCCCCGGGGCTTGAAGGGATTCTGTCCGCTCTTGACCGTGGGAAAATCAGTGCCAGGCTCGGCCCCGGTCCAGCGCAGACGCACGCTCTTGCCATCGATGGGGTTGCCGCTGGTATCCAGAACTTGCCCCCAGATTTTATTTTCGTTGCCCGTCTCCTGGGGGGAAAGCAGCTTTTTACCCGTTACCTGAAAGCGCAGTTTGGCGGCCTGGGGCACAGTCAGATTCTGCTCTTCGTTTTCCCAGCCGTCAATGTCGATATCCCGCCGCTCGCTGGCCTGCTCCGTGCCCGCAGCCACCCGCAGGGTATAGATGCCTGCTGTCAGGGGGGCAAAGCTGTAGCCCCCCCCGGCGTCGGTATTGGTCTGGGCCACAAGCCGGGCCGGATTGGTCTGGTGCAAACTCACCGCCAGGCCGGGTTGGGCCGCGCCGTTGGGATCGGTCACTTTGCCACGCAGGATGCTGCGCTGGCCCGTCTGTGCCCGCAGGTCCAAATGCGTATTCTCATTGTCTGCCAGGGCAACCTGGGCCAGCACTGTATCGTAGAGCAGCAGCCGATAGCTGTCCGCCGATACCCGGTCCAGGCTAAAGCGCCCGTCGCTGTCGGTGGTAGCGGGGATGCGGCGACGGAAAGTCCCGTTGCCTGAAGTGGATTCCAGGGTGACCGGTATGTTGACCAGCGGCTGGCCCGTGTCTCCCCGCACGATGCGGGCCGAGAGGGCGGCTGTGCCCCGGCGCAGTTCCGGGCGCACCACCGACGGCAAATCTTTCAGGGCCTGGATAATGGGCAGACGCCCAGCCAGCCCGAAACGCTCGTTCCAGGCGTCGGTATACCAGCTCATCTGCTCCCAGGTAGGGCTGAAATCGCCCAGGGGTCGGCTGGCCAGCAGCCACGTGCAGCAGGAGAAGTACCACTCGGGGGCCTGTTCCTGCATAAAACGGATGATCTCCACCTGCATTTCGGCCTGCTGCTGGGGGACGATTTTGTTGTAGCGCAGATCATCGCCCCAGCCCACCACCGGTCCGCCCTCCGTACTGATGACCGGAATGTAGCGGCCCAGGGCCTCAAAAATCATCTTGCCCGCCCGCTCCCAGCCCCGGAAACAGTTGGCGTCCTGGTCGATTGTCTGGCCGGGGTTTTTGTCCCTGGCCCGTCGCTCGTTGATCAGCTCTATCGACCGCATATCCCAGGACCAGGCCGGGTAGCGGTCAAACTCTGCCTGGGTCAAGGGCTGTCCGTTCTGATTGACCGGATCGTCCGGGTAATTAATTGGGTGGTTGAGTGTGTAGTTGTGGATGGCAAGCCACGCGCCTTTGTCGAAAAGATCGCTGCGCCCCCGGGCCACCACACCTTCGATGATATTTTCCTTGCCGCCTGGCCCCATAGCCGGTACGGCCAGCAGTCCACCTTCGTTGTGTACAATGTCAGCGTCGAAAATGTAGTTGTCGATGACAATATCCAGCCAGTTTTCTGGCTGATCGCCCTCCCACTCCGCGGGCAGGTCCGGCTCGTTGTTGGTTTCAAAGTAGCGCACCCCAGCCGCCACCAGTTTGCGTACACCGCTGATCTCCCGCCCGCCAATCCGCCCCGGGTTGGGCCGCTCCCGAAAGAGACGCACTACCGGCATCATTCCCGCATCGATCAGCCGGCGGCAAAGCTCCAAAGAAGAACCGTCGCCGTCGTCCAGCAATTTAATCCACTTCATCTTCATTGCTGTCAACTCAGAAATCCAGAAGTCAAGGTCGGCCCCGCTGGGGTGGTAGATGCGGGCTGACCAGTGAATGCCCCGCCCGTTGTCGTCGGGCGGGCGCGGGAAGTCGGAAATCTGCATAGGGTTTTCTCCTGATACGGGACGCCGCGGGTGCATAAAGAGGAGTGCGTCGTCAAGGATATAGGCGATAGTATATCACAGCCAGCGCCGGATGAAAACGACAAGTTTACGGTGTGAAATAATTGAATGTCAGACGATTAGTTGGTAGAATGTCAGAAATTGTACAATGAGAAAGCGCTATTCTATAAGATATGTTTTATTGACTCATTCATCCCCTGGCACAATAGGCAGCCAGTGGTTCAACTTCTCAAAGAAGCCGAGCTGCTGGACGCCAGCGCCGCCCGATAGACAGGAGAATCGATGTCACCCCGCATCCGCCGTCTCCAATCCATTGTTCTGCTTGCGTGGCTCATCTGCCTTTTGGCCGCGCCCCTTGTCGTCCGCGCCCAGGAGAAGTCTCTGGTCTGGGATCGCTTCGATGTGGATATTCTCGTGAAGGCTGATGGTACCTTCGACGTGGCCGAGCACCAGCGCATCCGCTTCACTGCGGGCAGCTTCACCCTTGGCTTTCGCGAGCTGCCCATCAACAACTTCCTCTACGCCGACAACTGGGCCATCACCGACAGCAGCGGCAACCGCTATCAGTTGGTCTCCGGCGGCTCTCAGCCCTACACCTTTACGGTGGATGACAACGCAAGCCGCTACGCTATCCGCTGGTATTTCCCCCCCACTGCCAATACCAGCGAGACCTATTCCCTCAGCTATACAGTTCACGGCGGCCTGCGCCTGTACGACGGCGGCGACCAGCTCTGGTGGAAGGCCATCTACAGCGACCGCAGCTTTCCTGTGTTGGATGGACGGGTGAATGTCTTTGTCCCTGCCGAAATTCAGGAGTGGGGGGCCTACATCAACGCCCGGGACGCCAAAGATTCGGCTTCGGCCACTGTGCTGGAAGGGCGCAAGACGATTGTCTTCGATCTGGACCGGCGGCTCAACAGCGGTCAGGATTTTGAAGTGCGGGTGCAGTTTCTCCACGGCGTTGTGGCGGCTTCAGTACAGCCCTGGCAGGCCCGCGCCGATGAAGATGTGGCCGCACGGGAGGCCGAGCAAGCCTATATTGACACCTGGGCTCCGCTAGCTACCCTGGGCTTTGGCGCGTTGGGTGCGCTCTTTCTCTTTGGCGGCCCCGCCCTGCTCTATCTGCTCTGGTACAAACTGGGCCGGGACAAACCCGTGGATATGGTGGCCGACTATCTGCCCGAACCGCCGGACGATCTGCCGCCCGGTGTGGCCGGTGCCCTGCTGGATGAGCAGGTGGATATGCAGGACATTATCGCCACACTGGTAGACCTGGCCCGGCGCAAGGCCATCAGCATTACGGAGGTGAAGCGGGGCAGCTTTCTCACTTCTACCGACTTCATCTATCGCCGGGAACGGGATGATGTCCCCCTCAGCGATTTTGAGGAAGGGTTACTCAATGGTGTCTTTGGTAAAAAGGACGAAGTGGAGCTTTCGGACCTGAAGAACAAATTTTATAAGAAGCTGCCGGGACTGAAGAAGGCGCTTTACGAAGATGTGACCGCGCGCCAGCTCTTTGTGAGCAACCCGGAAAGTGTACGCAATCAATACGGCTGCCTGGGCGTCTTTCTTCTGGGCTTGGCCGGTTTGGCCGGTATTGCGCTGGTGGGGGCTTTCGGCGATCTCACCGCCGCGGCTTTTCTGCCTGGCTTCGGGATGGGCATTACCGCCTTCGGTTTTCTCATCCTCTCCCGCTTTATGCCCCGAAAGACCGACAGCGGCTCGGAAAGCGCAGCCCGCTGGCTGGCCTTCAAGCGCTATCTGAAGGACATTGACCGCTACACGGATTTGGAGAGCCAGAAGGAAATCTGGGATCGCTGGCTGCCCTATGCCATCGCCTTTGGGGTGGACAAAGCCTACATTCGCAAATTCGAGAAAATAGATGCACCCGCGCCGGGCTGGTACATCCCCGATCCGACGCTGTATGGACCCTATCGCCGCTGGTACTACGGCAACGGCGGAACCGGCCCAATCCCATCGGATACCGGCGGCGGTCTGGGCAAATTGGCCCGCCCCGGCAGCGAGGGGGGCACTCTGGGCGGCGGTCTGAGCGACGCCAGCCGGGGTCTGGGCAACAGCCTGAGCGGTATGAGCGCGGGTCTGGGCGCGATGCTCTCCAGCGCCAGCAGCACAATGACCAGCCGCCCGGCCAGCAGCTCCTCTTCCGGCGGCGGCTGGAGCGGCGGTGGCGGTGGCTTCTCCGGCGGTGGCGGGGGAGGCGGCGGCGGCGGTGGTGGCGGTGGCGGGTTTGGATAAAATGAAAGATAATGAGATGATGGGATTCTGAGCGAAGCTCCCTCCTCCTCATCTCAATATCGCATCATCTAAAGGAGTCTGTTATGCGCGGAGGCGGTCGCATTGTTGGCCTGATTATTATCGCTATTGGGGTTCTGCTCTTTCTTGGCTGGTCGGCCACAGTTGTCGCATCCGGCGCAACCTGGGGCGGAATGGTTCTCGGCATCTTTGTAGCCCTGCTGGTCTGCGCGCCACTCGTTGGGGTGGGTCTCTATCTTCAGCGCCAGGGCAGCCAGGAAGATCGCCAGTTTGCCCAGGTGGAGCAGGAGAAGAAGCTGCTGAATATGGTTTTGACCCAGGGCCAGGTGAGCATCTCGGAGATTGTTGTAGAGATGCAGCAGCCCACCGACGCGGTGGAGGAGATGATCCGCAATCTGGTGGGCAAGCAGCTATTCAGCGGCGCTATCAACTGGGACAAAGGCATCCTCTACAGTGTGGAAAGTCAACAACTGACCGACGGCAAGAAGTGCCCCAACTGCGGCGGCGAACTTGCCTTTGCCGGCAAAGGGCTGATCGAATGTCCCTGGTGCGGCAGCGAAGTCTTCCTGACCAAACGGGCCGCGGCCACCACAGGATAGCTTCCGTTATTTCACTCGTAACACCAAAATCAGAAACTACGGGCGTTCTTATACCCATTGAACCAAAGGAGACTCGTATGACCAATCCGTTTGTGGACAAGGCCAAAGCCAATATGGGCACAATCGAACGGCTGCTCAAAGGGCTGCCGATTGTGCGGGGCTATGTGGACAAGGAACTGCGCCGGGAGGCCGATTACCGCCTGCGCCAGACGATTGCCAGCACCCTGGAAAGCGAAAAGCAGCGGATGTATGACCTGCAAAAGAAGCTGCTCAAAGGCGGCGGTCTGCTCTATATGGACGATCTGGACGGTGCAATTACCCGTGTGCAGAAGCTGGCCGACCGGGTGAAGACCGCCAGTTACGGTTTTGGCGGTCTGCTGGACGCGGTGAAAATCCAGGAAGATCAGCTCGACGCGCTTCATCGCTTCGATGTGGGGCTGGCCGCCCGCACCTACGAAGTGCAGCAGGCTGTGGACGGGTTGGGCAGTGCTGTGGAAGCCAAAAGCGGTATCGGCGACGCCATCGACGGCCTGACTGAGAAGCTGGCCGAACTCAACCGGCTCTACGACGCCCGCCACAAAGCCGTGGAAGAGCCGGACGCATTGGCCGCCGCGCCGACTGTGGAAAAGGAGTGGATGCAGGCCGCCGACAGCGCCGCAGAGAGCGCCAACGAGGACGGGGACGGCGAGGAAAAAGAAGGATTCTTCAAACGAATTTTTGATCGGGATGACAAATAGGGGTTGGGAAGTGGGGAACAGGGACTGGGGACTGGGGATTGGGCACTTGAGCTTCCAATCCCCAGTCCCCAGTCCCCAGTCCCCAATCCCCGCCCTCTCTACCACAGGGAGACGATTCTATGCCACGAATTATTGATGTAATCGACGCCCCGGATCAGGGGCCAAATGATCTGGTAGTACGCAAGCCGGAGCTCGGCGCGGGGGATTTCCGCTTTGGCAGCCAGGTGATTGTGCGGGAGAGCCAGCGGGCCGTCTTCTACCGGGACGGCAAATCCCTGGACACCTTCGATCCGGGCCGCCACACCATCAGTACGGCCAACCTGCCCATCCTTTCCAGTCTGCTGCGTCTGGGCACCAGCGGCAAGGATATCTTCACCGCCGAAGTCTATTTTGTGAATATGCGGGAGTTCACCGACCAGAAGTGGGGCACCCCCGAACCCATCACCCTGCGCGACACGGATTTGGGGCTGGTGCGGCTGCGGGGCTTCGGCCAGTATACGATGCAGGTGGAAGACCCCAAGCGCTTCGTCGATCAGTTTGTGGGCACCCAGGGCGTCTATCGCACCGCCCAGATCAGCGACTATCTGCGGGGCGTCGTCATCAGCCGCATGACCGATGTGCTGGGCGAAAATATGACCAGCATTCTGGACCTGCCCCGGCTCTTTGACGAGTTGAGCGCGGCTATGCGGGCCAGTCTGCAAGAAGACTTTTCGGCTATGGGTATCTCCCTGCGCCAGTTCCGGGTCGTCTCCATCAGCCCCACCGAAGATACGGCCAAGGCCATTGACGAGCGGGCCAGTATGGGCGCGATTGGGGATATGGGCGCCTATATGCAGTTCAAGACCGCGCGTGCCATCGGCGACAGCGCCCAGCAGGAAGGCTCTGGCGGCGGCGAAGGGCTGGGTATGGGTGCTGGTTTGGGTATGGGTATGGGCATGGCCGGGATGATTGCCCAGGCCATGGGCCAGGGGCAGGGCCAGCAACAACAGGCCGCTCCCCAGCAACAGGCCGCGGCGGCGGGTACAGCTTCTGCGCCGGCGGTGATGACCCTGGAAGAGGCCGCTGCCTATCTGAAGGTGGGCAACGGCGATATTCAGGCGCTGATCGACGATGGCTCTATTCCCGCCAAGAAGATCGGCAGCCAATACCGCATCAGCAAGAGCGCGATTGACGCTTTCCTGGCGAGCTGACGGGATAAGGACACGGATTTCACGGATCGACAGGATTGCCACGGACTCTATTTCACAAGGAAACGAGAAGCGTGAGATCGATCATCGATCTCACGCTTCTCGTTTCACTCTTCGTTTTTTGATCCGTGTACATCTGTTCGTAGCTGCTCACCCCCATTGTACGGCAACGCTCTGCCCGCTGTAAAGAAGCACCTCTCAGGCTTGCCCAGAATAACGGGCATTGCCTATAATGGGTGGACGTGTTCGCATACTATCTGTAGCTATGCGTGCCGCCAGCCATTTTTCTGATCGATAACCCCGTAACCATTTGGCCCTGAAGGTGTTCTGATCTGTGAGTGACAACCAGCTTGTGATGGACGAGAATCAACAAAAATCTGGGGCCGAGCAGCGGCAGCCAGCGCCTGCCCCCGAACCAGAGAACGATTCGCTCTCTTCCCAGCGGACAGCCGAGGCATTGTTGGTCCACCAGGCCAAGCAGGACGCCAACGCTTTTGGGATTCTCTACGAGCGTTATGTGGACCGCATCTATGCCTACGTCTACAACCGGATTCACAATGCCCAGGAAGCCGAAGATCTGACCGCCCGCACCTTTTACCGGGCCCTGGCAAAGCTGGACACCTATGAAGATCGGGGGCTACCCTTTTCGGCCTGGCTCTACCGCATCGCCCACAATCTGGTGGCTAACCATCACAGGGACAACAGCCGCCGTCAGTTTGTGCCTTTTGATATGCTTAACCTGGCCGGGCGGCGGCAGAATGAGCCAGAAGAGGTCATCGACCGGGAAGAGGATCACGAAACCCTGTGGGCTGCCATCGAAAGATTGCCGGCAGAACGGCGTGATCTTTTGATCTATAAATTCGGCAACCGGCTCTCCAACCTGGAGATCGGCGAGTTGTTGGACAAAAGCGAAGGCGCGATCAAATCCCTCTATTTTCGCACATTGGCCGCGCTGCGCAAGGAGTTAAAGGGCTACGTGTGGGGAAAGGACGAAGCAGATGAAGGTGGGGAATAGCAATGGAAACGACAGCCACTGGCAGTGGTCTGCGGTTTTGACCGAACGGATTCCGCACGGGTGGCTGGAAAAGGCTGGCTGGATGGTTGCCCCTGCCAGCGAGACGCTGGAACCGGCAGAGGTGCTGGACGTTCACAGTCGTCAGTTACTGAGCGGGGGGACGGCTTCCGGTGAGTTTGTGCTTCGTATAGCGGTGAATGGGGACGAGATCGCCGCCCTGACCCATCTGGCCGAGCAAGTGGCCGGCACTGTTCGCCCTGCCCACCCCCGGGCCCTCTTTCGCAAGGAACTGCGGGCTGCACTGCTCACCACCCACAGACAGCAGGCCGCCCAGCGCCGTCTTTTCGCCCATCCCCTCTTTGAAAAAGGGGTTGTGGATCGCTCCCTGCTGGAACGGTTGGATATCAAATCCCTCTGGTTTTGGCAGATCGCGGCGGCTGTACCGGTTCTGATCGCGGTGGCCGCGCTGCTCTGGCGTTATGCCCACCGGACAGCAGAAGGCACGGGAAAACTGACCGTCGAGGCGTAAAACATAAGGTGGCGAAGCCATAAAGTGCGTGCGGAAACGTGAAAACGTGAAACGTGAGAGTATGTGACGACACCTCACGTTTCACGTTTTCACGTTTCCCACTCCATCCTCCCACTCCATCCTACGACCCGTTGTACAAACTGTCGTGAATCGCCCGGGCGTAGCGCTCCACCCGGACTTCCGGCGCGGCCCGGCTGCCGGTCTCTTCCAGCATCCGGCTGCGGGCTGTAGCCGCGGAGGGTTCCATCCCCGGCACGTCGATGCTGTAGGCTGCCGCAGGAGCCTGGCCCTGGCTCAACTTCATAATGCCCTCGGCCAGGGCCGCGCCAGCCTGCTCCCGCTGTTTGATGGCGGAGTTGCCTGTGAAGTTCTTCAATTGGGTGATGATGCCCAGAATGTCGTGGGCTGGTTTGGAACCGGCACCCACCACCGCGCCGGTGATCAGCACATCCCACAGCCCCATTTGGCTGGCGTCGCCCACAAAAAAGGTGGGAATCAGTGGCTGGATGTGGGCCATCAGGCGCATACTGCTGTAGTTGACCACCACAATTCCCAGTACAACCCCGGCCAGCAGGCTTGTCCCACTTTTGAACTGACTGTAGCTGGCCGCCTTCAGATCGCTGGGGCGCCAGCCCACAAAACGCATCAGCCCCCACTCCACATAATTCCAGCCCAATTCTACGGCCCGCTCCACACTGGCCGCAGCCGCCAGCAGAGGCAGCAGCACCGGCCAGATTGCCGGCCCGCCCGCGGCTTCCTGGGCTGTTTGCGCGGCCGCGGCAATGGGCATTGTCAGCCCCATCAAGACCAGCGCCGCGGTGGTGGCCCACACCGCCCGTCGCCCCGTGCGCGCCAGACGGCTCATCTGTTTCGTCCCATTTCGCTTCTGCATACCATCTCCTCCTCTGCCCAAATGATAAAACGAACGAACCTGAAAATAGATTGTATACACGGATGGGAAGGAACACGGATTCAATCTGCAAAAATCTGCGAAATCGGTGTAATCTGCGTTCCTCGTTTCTTCTTCTGCCCCTTTGGCTACGCACAGAAGTTCGACTTTTCTGTACTGGTCAACGAGATGGTAAAACGTAGGTGCGGTTTGCAACCGCACTTCTTCGGGTGAAAGTGCGGTTGCAAACCGCACCTACAGATTTTACGATGTTTTTGACCAGTACAGAAGTTCGACTTTTCAGAAAAAGTCGAACTTCTCATTAGATCGCGCCTGCCAATTCCACCAGCAGACGCACGCCGTAGCCGGTGGCGCCTTTGGGGTTCTCGGCCCCCTTTTCGGTGTCGCTCCACACCATCGCGGCAATGTCCAGATGTGCCCAGGGGTAGCCTTCGGTGAAGTGTTCCAGGAATTTGGCGCTGCTGGACAGCCCGCTGCCTTTGCCGCCGCTGTTCTTCACTTCGGCCATATCGCTCTTTATGCCCTCGATGTACTCCTCATCCATCGGGAAGGGCCAGAGCTTCTCCCCGCTGCGTTCTCCCGCGGCCATCAGCGCCTGGGACAAATCCTCGTTGTTGGCGAAAAGACCGCCCCGCACTTTGCCCAACGCAATCCCCACCGCGCCGGTCAGGGTCGCCAGGTCCACCACCGCGGAGGGGTTGAAGCGGGCCACATAGGCCAGGGCATCGGCCAGCACCAGCCGCCCCTCGGCGTCTGTGCTGATAATCTCGGCGGTCTTGCCCGTCATTCCTGTCACAATATCTGCCGGGCGAAAGGCGCTGCCATCGGGCATATTTTCCACACAGGCGGCCACACCGATGACACGCCGGGGCAGGTTGAGACGGCCAATCGCTTCCAGCGCGCCGATGACCGCAGCCGCGCCGCCCATATCGTTCTTCATCCGCCACATCTCGGCTTCGGGCTTCAGGCTGATTCCGCCCGTGTCGAAGGTGATGCCTTTGCCGGCAAAGACGAGGGGCTGCTCCTCCTCGTGACCGGCGGGTGCGTGTTCCAGAATCAGAAACTGGGCTTCGTTGGCGCTGCCTTTGCTCACGGCCAGGAGGATATTCATCCCCAATTCCCGCATAGCCGCTTCCCCCAGCACAGTGCTTTTCAGGCCGACTGTCTCGGCCATCCGCCGGGCACGGACCGCCAGTTCCACAGGAAAGAGGAGATTCGGCGGCTCGCTGACCAGATGGCGGGCGGTGTAGACAGCCTGGGCAATGACTTCACCCCGGCGTACACCGGCGCTCACATCGGCCAGCTTCTCCTGGCTGAATTCGACGACTGTGCAGCTATCCAGCCCCGCCTCTTTCTTCTCCCGTTTGTATTGGGTGGTCTGATAGAGGGCCAGCAGTGTGCCCTCGGCCAGGGCCTGGCTGGCCTGGGCCGCATCCAGACCGGCAATGCCTGCGCCGTGGACAATCGTGGCGTACTTTTTGACGCCGCCGGTTTTCGCCAAAATTTTGGCTGCCACAGCGCTGGCCCGACGCACTCCGTGCAGATCGAACTTCTCCGCTTTGCCCAACCCCACCACCAGGACGCGGGGGCTGGGGATTTTTCCGTCGCTGTAGAGCAGGGCCGTGCTTTCGGCCTTGCCCGTAAAATCGCCGCTGGCGATGAGGCGGGAGATGGCTCCGTCCAACGCCTGATCCAGCGCGCCGGTCCCACCGTCGGGGGCGGTTACGCCCTCGAAAAGATTGACGACGATACAATCGCTCTCCACCTGAGCGATATTGCCCTGGACAACTCGAATTTCCATTGATGAATTCTCCTGACAGAAAGAGGGACGCAGATTTTACTGATTTGGATTGATCTGCGCTGATGCGTGATATTGAGAAAGGATTTGAACGCAGATTTACGCAGATGGCCGCAGATTACACAGAGAAAGCCCGTCAATACTGAACAGGCCACATGACCGGCTGACACCGGATAACGACGAAAAGCGGACGCTGATACCGCTGATCTGAATTGATTGACACTGATAAAATCTGCGTAAATCTGCGGTTTCTGCGTAATCTGCGTTCTCGTTTTTTGCCCTATCCGAAGTTCTGGCGCAGGCGCTGGGCCGCGGCGTCGAGAACCGCGTCGGTTTTGCAGAAGCAGAAGCGGGCCACGTCCGCGGCCAGGACTTTGTGTTGCGGGCTGTAGAAGGCCGAGGGCGGGATGGCGGCCACGCCGATCTCCCGCGTCAGCCAGCGACAAATCTGCACGTCCCGAGGGTCGTCTGTCGGCGTAGGCGCATCCAAATGGGCCGTGTCCACCAGAATAAAATAGGACCCCTGGGGAATCACCGGCGTCAGCCCCACATCGGCCAGCGCAACCGCCAATTTGTCCCGTTTGGCGCTGTACATCGCCGCCAGTTCGGCAAAATAGCCCCGGGCCTCTACCTGCTCGAAGGCTGCGCCCACAGCTTCCTGCAGGGGCGTGGTCACTGCAAAGGGAATCCACTGGTGGGCCATCAGAACCGCGTGGGCCAGTTGGCGGGGGGCGATGGCCCAGCCGATCTTCCAGCCGGTGACGGAGAAGGTCTTGCCCGCGCTGCCCAGGGTAATCGTGCGCTCCCACATACCGGGCAGGGTGGCCAGGCGCAGATGGGGGGTGCCGTCGTAGGTCATCCACTCGTATACTTCGTCGCTGAGAACGAGCAGGTCGTGTTCCTGCACCAGTCCGGCGATCTGTTCCAACTCGGCCAGGGTGAAGACTTTGCCCGCGGGGTTGTTGGGGGTGTTGATCACCAGCAGCCGGGTGCGGGGGGTGATGGCCCCGGCCAGTTCGTCCATATCCAACGACCACTGGGCCGCGCTGGTGGCTCCCGGCGTGGGGCGCAGGGGCACGTAGACGGGTGTGCCCCCGGCCATCAGCACTGCGGCCGGGTAGCTGTCGTAGAAGGGTTCGATGAGGACCACTTCGTCGCCGGGGTTGACCAGCCCCTGCATTGTGGCGAAGATGCCTTCGGTGGCCCCGGTGGTGATGACGATTTCGTTCAGCGGGTCCAGTTCCCGGCCAAAGAGGGGACTGTAGACGGCGGCGATAGCCTTGACCGCGCGGGGATGGCCCGCGCTGCGTGCGTACTGGTTGTAGCCCGAGGCCAGGGCTGTGCGTGCGGCCTCGATTACAAAATCGGGCGCGGGGAAGTCGGGAAAGCCCTGGCCCAGATTGACTGCGTTGTGCTGGATAGCCAGGGCGGTGAACTCGGCAAAGACAGTTGCGCCGAAAGAACGTACCCGTTCGGCGGGTTGGAAGTTGGCAAGAGACACGATATTTTTCCTCAAAAGCGCATTGGATCGATCAGTGGACAGGGGATAGAGTGTGCTGGAGAAATGATAGCACAAGCGGTGCGGAATGTCATCTGGCTGGAAAGGGCCGAGCGCGGGATAGACCCGCTGAATTAATTCGGCATCTGCTATGGGAAACCCGTTATACTTGACAAGGTGACAAAATGACAGGGTGACAAGGCGGAAAAATGTCAGTTTATGCCCGTGTCGAGTATAGAAACGGGTTGGATTGGCGGTTTCAGTGCGTTTCAACGCACTTGCCATAGCAGGTGCCGGTTTGCAACCGGCACGGATCGGAAAACCTGGCGGGTGTTAATCCAATTTGCTTGACAGCCGCCTGCTGTGCTATGATTTTGTCTCAAATCCGGTTGTTCTGCCCCCGTAGCTCAGTGGATAGAGCGTTGGCCTCCGGAGCCAAAGGCACAGGTTCAAGTCCTGTCGGGGGTACTGGGGAAGGCTCGTCATCTTTGGATGGCGGGCCTTTTTGTTTTGGGAGATCGGGGATCGGAGATCGGGGATCGGGGATCGGGGACTGGGGATTGGGCAGTGACACCCGATCCCCAGTCCCCAGTCCCCAGTCCCCAGTCTCCAATTTGCCAAAAATAGTTCGTTGACGTACAATTCTGCCTATGACTACTACGACGACGAACCAAACTGCATCTGAAGGACACCGGGCCGCTTTTTCTCGTCTGCTGGCCGAAGTGGGTGTGACGGAGACCCACGGCCTGGAATTGTTGCGTTTGGTGAAGATGTGCAATGGGGCCTACGACACAATTCTGGGCCAGCAGATGCGCGAAGATTCGGTGTCGTCGCCCCAGTGGCGGCTGTTGGCCCGGCTATTGGTGGCCGACCAGAGCGGTGACAAAAGTCTGACCCCCACCGAACTGGCGCGCAGCCAGCGGCTGAGCAAAAATACCGTCAGCGCCCATCTGCGCAGCCTGGAAGAGCGGGGGCTGATCGAACGGGAGATCGACCCGGACGACCTGCGCGCCTTTCGCATTCAACTGAGCGAGGCCGGGCGGCTGCTGATGCGTCATTCCTTGCCGATCCACATCGGTTTTTTGAATGATCTCACGACTGATTTGACCGGTGGGGAGATCGAACAGTTGGAGACTTTGCTGGAAAAACTGCATCATTCGCTTTTGCACTGCATAGAGTAAGCAAGCGTCAACAGATAAGTTGCGGGTTTGATTCCGGGAATCGGCCACCAGAGCGTCCGAATGTCCCTATGCGTTTGGCCGATTCCCGGAATCTGGTTTGCGAAAGCCTTATGTTATTTCTTGACGCTTACTTACTGTGCAGCGCGGTCTGCTGGCACTGATTGTATCCGCGTTTGTCTGCTCAATCAGTGTCAGCCGCGTTCAATTTTAGAGGAGGAGGAACGGAAATGTTCCAACGACGTAAGAAGGGTGGGGCGGGGCGGGGTGACCGACCCAAGGCCAATTTTCGCGATCTGGGGCGGGCCATCCGCTATCTGGGCCGCTACAAACGGATGGCGATCTTTGCCTATCTCTTTCTCTTTATCAGCACGGGCGCCCAGTTGATGGTGCCGCAGTTGGTGCAAAATGTGCTGGACGCGGTGACGAATGGGCTGATCGCTCAGCAGATCGGCAGCGTACCGGCCAGCTTTTTGCCCGCGGTTTTGCAGAGATTGGGCTGGAGTGCGGAACAGTTTGACACCTTTGCCAACCGACCTGAGATCGCACTCTATTGGGCACTTGTCTTTATCGTTATCTTTGCCGTGGCGCGGGGGGCCTTTGCCTTTTCCCAGACATTTGTGTCGGAGCAGATGAGCCAGGGCGTGGCCTTCGATTTCCGCAACGAGCTTTTTGAAAAGATTCAACGGCTCTCCTTCAGCTATCACGACCGCAACCGCACGGGCCAACTGATGATCCGGGCCACGGACGATGTGGAAAAGCTGCGGGGTTTTATCGGCCAGGGGCTGCTGATGGCGGTTCAGGCGCTGGTGCTACTGGTAGGGACGCTGACGATTCTGCTCTTTACCAACTTCCGCCTGACGCTTGTCATCCTGCCCATTCTGCCTCTGGCGCTGATTCTCTTTGCGGTTTTTGGCGCGGTGGCCCAGCCGCTCTTTGCCGCTGTGCAGGAGAAGCTGTCGCGGCTGAATACGATTCTGCAGGAGAATCTGGCCGGGATTAAAGTGGTCAAAGCCTTTGTGCGGGAACCCCAGGAGCAGGCCAAATTCCACGTAGCCGCTGAAGATTTGATGAATCAGGGCATTACGGTGGCAAAGGTCTTCAGCTTCCTCTTCCCCTTTATCTTTCTGCTCGCCAATCTGGGCCAGGCGCTGGTTCTCTATTTTGGCGGTGTGCAGATCATCAACAGCACCCTCACCTTTGGCGAATGGCAAAAGTTCAGTCTCTATCTGATTTATGTCTTCTTCCCCATCGGTCAGTTGGGCTTTATCATCAGCCAGATGAGCCAGGCCAGCGCCAGCGCAACCCGCATTTTTGAGATTCTGAACGCACAAAACGATGTGGTGAACAAACCCGACGCCCGCCCCCTCTCAGCCATCCGGGGCGATCTGGCCTTCGAAAATGTCACCTTCCGCTACTTTGGCAGCGGGGAGCCGGTGCTCTCCGAAATCAGCTTTACCGCTGCGCCGGGAGAGACAGTGGCGCTGTTGGGCGCAACAGGCAGCGGGAAATCGACGGTCATCAATCTCATCCCCCGCTTCTACGATGTAAGCGAGGGCCGTGTCACGATTGACGGAAATGATGTGCGGGATGTGACTCTGGAATCCCTGCGCAGCCAGATTGGGATTGTGTTGCAGGAGACAAATCTCTTTTCTGGCAGCATCCGGGACAATATCGCCTTTGGCCGACCCGAAGCCACCGACGCGGAGGTCATCGCCGCGGCCAAAGCGGCCGCGGCCCACGACTTTATTGTCGGCTTCCCCGAAGGCTACGCCACACCGGTGGGCGAGAGAGGCGCAACCCTGAGCGGCGGCCAGAAGCAGCGGGTAGCCATTGCCCGCGCTCTGCTGTTGGACCCCCGGGTGCTGATTCTGGACGATTCCACCAGCAGTGTGGACCTGGCAACCGAGTCCATCATCCAGCGTGCGCTGGACCGGCTGATGGAGGGGCGCACCAGTATTGTCATTGCCCAGCGCATCAGCACTGTGCGCAACGCCGACCAGATTATTGTGCTGGACAAGGGCAAAGTGGTGGGCGTGGGCACCCACATGGAACTGATGGAGACTAACCCCATCTACGCTGAGATTTTCAGCAGCCAATTGGTGGAAGATGCGGTGACCGATGGAGATGCGCAAGAGATGGAGGCTACACGAATATGATGGGTCCACAACGTCTTCTGAATCAGGAGACACTCAAACCAAAGCGAGTGGGCGCAACCCTGGGCCGTCTGGGCCGCTATTTTGGCCCCTATGGCTGGATTCTGCTGCTGGTAGCCGGACTGATTATCTTCAGCACCTGGGCGCAGGTGATCTCGCCCGAGCTGATCGGTCAGGCCACCGACTGTTATATTGCGCCAGCCGTGGCCCGCAACGCCATTGGCAGCGGAAGCGGTGCGAACGCGATCCCTGGCATGGCGGATCTGTCAGCCCAAATGGGACAAGACACCGCCGCGCAGCGCAACTGTTGGTGGGCCAGCCTGACCCCGGATGCCAGCAGCGATGAATTGATCGACGGGCTCTGGCGGCTGGTACTGCTGATTATCGGCCTCTATGTGGGTGTCTCTCTGGTCAACGGTCTGCAATTCTTCCTGATGACCTGGGCGGGCAATCACGTGTTGCGCAATATGCGGGAGGAGGTCTTTCGCCATATCCACCGCCTCTCCCTGGGCTACTACGCCAAAAATGAAGCCGGCGATATTATGAGCCGCATCACCAACGATATGGACACCCTGGGCCAGGTGATGAACTTCGCTCTCCTCCAGGTGTTGGGCGGTATTCTGCTCATCGTCTGGATCATCTACAAAATGCTCACCCTCAACCTGATCTACGCGCTGATCAGTATGGCAGTGGTCCCGCTGATGGTTCTGGCTACCCTCTGGTTCAGCAGCCAGGCCCGCAAGGCTTTTCGCAAGACCCGCCAGGAGATCGGCAACGTCAACGCCAACCTGCAAGAGAGCATCTCTGGCGTGCGCGAGGTGCAGGCCTTTGCCCGGGAAGAGGCCAATATCGAAACCTTCCGCCAGAGCAACGCGGCCAACCGGGACGCCAACATCCGGGCGGTGGCCTTTACCGCGGCTCTGGCCCCCACCCTGGAAGCCCTGGGCTATGTGGCGATTGCTATCGTTGTGGGTGTGGGCGGTGTCTATCTGCTGCGGGATCAGCCTCTGGGCGGCAATCTGGTCTCCCTCGGTCTGATTGTCACCTTTCTGGGCTACGTACAGCGCTTCAATCAGCCTATCCAGCAGGTGAGCGTGCTCTGGACAAATATCCAGAGCGCCATCGCCGGGGCCGAGCGTATCTTTGGGCTGTTGGACGAGGAGCCGGACATTGTGGAAGCGCCCAAGCCTGTGCAGATGGGGCAGATTCAGGGCCGGGTGGAGTTCAAGGATGTGACCCTGGAGTACAACCCCGGCGAGCCTGTGCTGCGCGGGGTAAACCTGCACGCCGAACCGGGCCAGACCGTTGCAATCGTCGGGCCGACCGGCGCGGGCAAGACGACAATCATCAATCTCATCCCCCGCTTCTACGATACAAAGAGCGGCGCTGTCACCATCGACGGGCTGAATGTACGGGATGTCGGGCTGGACAGTCTGCGCAGACAGATCGGTATTGTCCTGCAGGATTCCTTCCTCTTCAGCGATACGGTGATGAACAACATCCGCTTTGGCCGACCCGAAGCCAGCGACGCCGAAGTGTTGGCCGCGGCCCAATTGGCCCACGCCGACGACTTCATCCGCTCCCTTTCCGAGGGCTACGAGACTGTCCTGGGCGAGCGGGGCAGCGGTCTGAGCCAGGGCCAACGCCAGCTTTTGGCGATCGCCCGGGCCGCGCTGGCCGATCCCCGTATTCTGATTCTGGACGAAGCCACCAGCAGCGTGGACACCCGCACGGAACGGCAGATTCAGGCTGCCCTGGAGCAGCTATTGGCCGGGCGCACCAGCTTTGTCATCGCCCATCGGCTGAGTACCATCCGCAACGCGGATCAGGTGCTTTTTCTGCAGGACGGGGTGATTGTGGAGCGGGGAACCCACGCGGAATTGCTCGATCAGCGGGGGGCCTACTACGACCTCTATATGAGCCAGTTCCAGCGGGAAGAGACAACCCAGCCGATCTCTGCCAACGGTCACGGCCCCCGGTGAAGCGTGGGAGCAGCCGGGCGTTGGAACGAAAAGCGTTGGAACGATTTCCCGTTCCAACGCTTCAGCGCGTCATCTCCCAGGCCAGGTGGCGGATTTCCGGCAGGATCAGCTCTTTCATTGCCAGCCGCACCGCGTTGGTGGAGCCGGGCAGACTGATTACCGCGCAGCCCCGGAAGATGCCTGCGGTGGCCCGGCTCATCATCGCCGCGGAGCCGATTTCCGCATAACTTAACATTCGGAAAAGCTCCCCAAAGCCGGGCAATTCCTTCTCCAGAGAACGGGCCAACACATCGTAGGTCTGATCCCGACGGCTGACCCCCGTCCCCCCATTGAAGATAATCATCTGGGCTGCGCCACGGCTGAAATCCTCCAGGGCAGCCTGCACCGCGTCCGGTTCATCCTTGACAATGCGATAGTCCACAATGCGGTGGCCCATCTCTTCGGCCAGGGCGCGGATGGCCTGCCCGCTGCGGTCGGTCTCGGCTGTGCGGGTGTCGCTGACAGTGACGATGGCGATGGCGACGCTCTGCTGGCTGGCCGCGGCCTGTTCTTTGTGCTCTTGTGCGCTCATTGTATGTTTGGGGTGATTGGGTGATTGGGTCGGAACTGCTCACGATTTGGCGCGGCGGCGGCCCAGGAGCAGGAGAAAGGTGAAAATAGGCCAAATCCACGCATACTCGCCTGGCCCGCCGGGGCCAGTGCGGGCTTCCCGGCGCTGGATGCGCAAGAGGCGGTAGCCGGCGGTGGCCTGTTCGATCTGGGCGTCCGACGCGCTGTGGGGATTGATGCCGCCAACGAGGGGCGCGGCAAATCCGCGGTCGATCAACACCCGGCGCAGCTTTTCCCGGTGGCCTGGCTGCCCCGTCACATCCTCCACCGTCCCCACCCACCAGCCATCGGGCAGCCAGATTTCCACCTGGGGGTTGGCCCGGGTGTTGCGCACCCAATCCGCGCTCCGGCCAAAGCCGGCTGTCACGTAAATCTCCCCGTCAATCAGCGTATAGTTAACCGGCGTGCGCCGCACAAGACCGCTCTTGCGCCCGGTATGCACGATGACCAGAAAGCGGCCAAAGGCCGTGGGCCAAACACTCAGCAGAGGCCCCAGCCCCAGCCGCCAGAGCCAGAGCATCCCCACATTCATATACTTAAAGAAGATACGCAACGCTTCCATCCCCATCACTCCTTTGACATAACTGCCCAGGTTTTGGGTGCGTCGCACCTGAGCCGCAACCCTTTGACTGGGTACGAAGATCAACTGACCGTTATTGTACCGCCTTCCCATCACTTTGCATAGACAATCCAATAGCTCTGCGTCGTAGAGTCGGATTTTATAGGGGTACAGCCAGCATTTCGGCTGTTCTGAAAATAGAACACGGATGGACACGGAAAGAACAGATTCGCACGGA